>JAFARV010000465.1 GCA_019245255.1 Acidobacteriaceae bacterium
AATGTGTAAACCAAAATCGTCCCATTCCAGATTCCTGGACGCGGGCGCGAAGGGAATCCTCGGCATATCTTTGTTTGTCGTCATAGCTTTCGGGCAACAGGATCGCAGCGCGAATGTTGACCGGAGTGCAGCTATGCAGGTATCGGGCGAGCAGTCCGGCAAAGCCTTACAGGCGAAACGGATCGGGCCAAAGGTGACGCTAGCTACCGGCACGCGGCTGGCGGCCGACCAACTCCCCGCAACGATATCGGGGGCAAGTCTGCCGACTCCTACTGCGTCCAGCTTGGGTGGCGTGATGTCGTTCACCGCTCCTGTTCACGAGTGGATTAACTCTATTGCGAGCAATGGGACTGCAACGGCTTCGCAGCCGGCCTCTTCGGACTTGTCCGACGCCGGGGCTTTGGTCAGAACCACCAGCGTCAACACGTTCGTGGGCGATCAGCTGTTCCAATCCGGCCGCCCGTGGTTCGATGTGCAGGCCTTCGGCGCATTAGGCGACGGTCAAGTTACTTCTGATGGGACTGTCACCGCTGCAAGCGCGGTATCGTCAGCCACTATCAGCACAACCGCGAATCATTTTCAGGCGGGTGATATTGGTAAGTCCGTGGTCTGTATTGCATGCGCGCAGGATGGAAACGGGAACACGGTAAACCTTATTGGCAGTATAACGGCGGAAACTCCAAACAGCATTACCTTAGGTTCGCTGACGCAAAACAGAACTGTGGCAATCGCTGGAACAGCCCAGATCTTCTGGGGAACGCTCGACTATTCGGCAATCCAAAACGCGTATTCGGCGGCCTGTTCCGCGGGCGGTGGTACAGTTTACATTCCACTGCCGCATAAGACCTTCTATCTGGCCGCAACACCGCTGACGTCGTCGATCTCGATTACTGCATGCAACGGTGTAAAGTTTTTAGGCGCTGGAGTGGCGGCAGAACTGTTGGGCGATCCGGGAAGTAACCCCCTGATTGTGACAACGGTGCAGAGTATCGAGATTAGCTCCCTACAGCTCAAGAATATCCACACGCCTGCCATAAATCCGACCACCGACACCCAAGGGTCTGCTGTCCACTGCTCGGGTTGCCAGCATTTATCCATTCATCATGCGTGGCTGACCGGTGGAGTGACTGGCGTCCAAATTGATGCCGGGAGCCAATATGTGGATATCGGTCCGAACAACGTATTTAATGGGCTTACGGAGGGCGCTATCAACGTGAACGGCTCGTCAGCGTCAGGGAACAGCTACGTTCACGTGTATGACAATCGCATTCTTAATACGGTTTGGAAGGGATACAACGGAAACCAGCCCCACGACATCAACCTCGAAGATTGCAGCAGTTGTTCCGTAACCGGGAATCACATACTGGATAATGCAACGACGGTTCCCGGACCAAGCGCTATTCAGGTGGCCGGGATGCATTACCCGGGAACGATGTCGCAGGTACTCATCCAAGGAAATATAGCGACGGTTGTGAATCCCGGTGCAACAGATACACTGGCTTGCATTGTCGGAGGTAGCGTATCCAACTGGCAGACTCGTGACTACATCGTTGCGAATAACACGTGTGAAGGATATGGCGCGGGGCTGGATTGGAGCGGGCTAAGCACCGCAAACCAGTTGACCGGGTTCATCGTTCAAGGCAACACATTCGGGAACTTCCAGGGCGTGGCAGCGCAAAACGGAGCCATTTACATTACGTCCTGGCCCGTAACAGATCAGGATGTCTCGATCGTGGGGAATTCTCTCAACGGCTCGGGATCGGGAAATTCGGGAGCCGCTGGAATCGCCGCGAACAACGTTAGCGGAATGTTAATCTCGGGCAATAGGGTCTTTAATATGCCCGAGGCCGGCATCGTCCTTGCCGGGGTACAAAATTCGGCGATTACCGGGAATATTTTGCTTGACAACGGACAGCAATCAGCGGGAGCTTACGATGGCATTATTTGCGCCGCATATGCTTCAGGATGCTCATTTAATGCGTTTTCGGCTAACAAGATATACGACGACCAGCGAACTCCGACGCAAAGGTACGGAATAACAATAGGAAGCACTGGATTGGCGAACCATCTGATGGGGAATACGTTCGGTCCCAATGGGAACCAAACGGCAGATGTGAATGACTCCGGCACCGGAACGCTGTTCGGAAGCTCGATCGCAAGCGACAACCAATCGACGACACTGACCGGTAATCTGGCCCCTGTCACTCTTTTGCCCGCCGGAAGTTACAATGCGCAACCGGCGACCTATCGCGTATCGGTGAATCTGGTTTGTGCCGCTTCGGTTGCGAACAGCACGGTAACCGTGGTGGTGTCTTATGCAGACCCGCTGACAGGAACGCAATCGCAGTCTAGCGGGGCGCAGAGCTGTGCGAGCGCCGGCAAAGCCTATTCGATACCGTTTTTTGTCCGGTCGTTAGGCACCGCTGCTCTTACATACAGCACTTCCACCGCGAACAATCCGCAATACCAAATGTGGACAAGAGTGGAGGAGCAGTAATTTCATCTTG
>JAFARV010000477.1 GCA_019245255.1 Acidobacteriaceae bacterium
GCGATGTCGCCGGTAGCGACCGAAATTCTTCTGAAGCCCGGCTTGAAGTCCAGGACCGTCGAGCGACTCACTTTCAGATAAATATCGGAACTGTCCTTTGCAGCGGAGCCGGCAACAGAAACCGGATCGACAGGCTGCTGCTTCCACGGCTGAGTGGCCGTCTGGCCGAGCGCGACCGTAGCGCAAACCAAAGAGAAAGTTAGAAGCGCAAAGGCCACGGATGCGCGCCCCGAGGCAGGGGAAGGAACCCGCCGGCTCGAAGCGCACAGGCGTTCGGTGCCGTTGTGCGCGTTTGATGTGCGGGGCACGCCAAGCGCACAGCCGGTTTGTGGCGTTGTGCGCGATTCAGACGCGGCCGTGCCCGTTTTGCGCGGGTTTCTTAGAATCTTCATCGGCCACCTCCAGACGGAAGAGCAATTACCTGATCCGCTTTCTTGCTTCCGCTGAAGACCTCAACCGTTGGTGGCGGAGGCGCGGCCGCGAGAGGCGCGGCGGGCAGAGGGGCTGCCTTGGCGAGGAGCTGCCGAGATGCGACTTTTTCTCCGAACAATCCGGCAAGAGAAGTTCCGTGAGTGGTTTCTTCCTTGGTGTCCAGAGGATTTCGCAGTACGAGCTGGACTTTGGTTTCGCCGCTTGCCAGATTCAAGATTTCTGCCTGATCCGGCGAGACCAGGAGATTGACGACCTCCGCGGATTCGGGTTTCCCTTCAGGACTCTTCTCAATGTGTTGACCAGCGGAAAGAACCTCTATATTTTGCAGGATGGTCCGGCAGCGTTTTCCGGCAGCAGCGTCGTCACCCGGAATGTCGCCTGCGGCGAGTACATCGACGCGCATACCAGGCAGAACAAAGCCGGCCAGTCCAATCACGTCATTTACCCGCAAGGCGACGGCTCGTTTGCCGACTGGGATGGTGGCCGCAAGACCAGCTCCCGATCCCTTCGGGGCCAGCCTTTGATCGAGAAATGGCTCGTCCTCATAGACAGAAGAAATGACACCTCGTCCTACAAGGTCCTGCCGAATTCTCTGAGCTTCCTTGGGTATGGTTCCGGCCCAGGGCCTTTCGACGATATCCGAGTCTTTTATGAGCGCGCCTACCTGCAGGTCATGCGCGGCGACAAGGAGTGTGTTCGAGGCGAGGATCGCCCGCGGCGCAGAACTCGGCGTCTGCACGTGCGCCAGAATGAGGCGGTACACAACAAAGCTCGTCACGCTCGCCACCGCGAGCGCAAATACAAACACACCAATGAACCTTCGATTCATACCAAAGCCACACAACCATAAGCCCAGGCCCGCTGTGTTTTGCAACAACTCGCGAGGCCCAGCTTTCCTAAGCGTGATAAAAATGCCCGGGGAGCAGCATTCACTGATGTTCCCCGAGCCAGGACAAGCGTCCTAAGAAGCAGCTGAAGCCGAAGCATTAACAAGCGCGCTGCTCATCCCTGTGAACAGGCTTTTGATGCTTGTTCCCGCGCCATTCAAAACCGAGATGGCAGCGAGAGCGATGAACGCCAACAGCAACGAGTATTCGACCAGATCTTGGCCGTCCTCTTCCTGCCAGAACGTTCTAAGAGCCGATGTGATCATAAGCGTCTCCTTTCATAGTTTTCTATCCCGGACTTGAAAGCTTTTCCGGCCCTCAAGCTCGCTTCTTCCGTTGCTTGCAACGGCTGAACTTGTTTCTCCCGAGCGGTCGACGCTTACGGCATCAATCCGCCGGGGTACGAATACGATTACCGAATGGTTATCCATTACCGTTTCCCACCCGCCTGAGGCCTTCAATGCGGTCGCCAGCGGCGCGTCAGGAGGCAAAATAACCATATCGGCAGAAAATCGCTTTAGATCGGTTTCCCAATCCCAACGCGCATTCAGAATGTGCAGAGTCCTGTCGATCATCTCGTCGCCGTAGAAATCACTACGGTCATCGATGAACACCTTCGCTTCCGGATATAGGTGATAGATAAGGAAGGCACTCCACTGATCCGTCGAGAAGATTCGATTCGCGTGCTGCTGCCGGATAACGGGCAAAGCAGAGATCGGAAATCTCTTAGCATCGAACGCCGGTTCGAAGCCCGGACGTGCCGCAGCCAGGCTCACGGCAATGAACGCAAGCCCCGCTGCAGAAGCAATGTAGAAACGCTCTGTCCGTTCCAGCGGTTTCATCTCATTGCCGATGTCTCGAACGCCTTTTAAAAAGCGGCGCAACAGCGGTACCGAGCAAGCTGAGCAAGCTGCGTCTTTCAACATGCATGCGACACACGGCGCCGCAAGGAATAGAAACACCGGGACGTTCCGGACCGCGTACAAGCTTAAGTGCGCCCAGAGCAGCAGCGTTAGGGCGCCGGCCCACTTGCGCTGCTGCACGCACCAAACTACGGCTGCAGCCCCGAGAAGCAGCATGACTTCAAAGAACGGCGCGGGCAGGTGATGAAAGTTCATCGACTGGAACTCCTGCATCACGTCCATCTGTTTCTTGTCGCTGAGGTACTTGACGATGTGCTCATGCAAGTGCCAGCCGTATGGATTCAGGAAACTAACCAGGAAACAGCCTGCGGCGGCGAGCACAAAGGGCCCCGCAGACTTCAGAGCGGGCTTGCTGGGGCCACCACGCAAAACGCTGTCGAGTAAGGGCGCCAGGGCGGCAATCGCGATCATGACGATTCCCAAAAAGAACGAGCCGTGGAGATTCGCCCAGGCAAGTGTCAGTACCGGCAGAGCCCAGAGCACGCGAAGGCGCCCGTTTTCAGCAGTCCGAATCAGATGCGCAAAGGCAAGAAAGAATACCCATGACAACAGATGTGGCCGGGCCAGCCAATGCACTGTAGAACCACAGATTGCTATGGATGTGATCAAGAATGCCAACAGGTCGTTGCCGCATTCCCTCCTTGCCAGTCTGAACGTGAGAACGGAGACGAGACCAAGCAGCAATACGTTCACGAGCACAACGCCGGCAAGACCCGCGCTGTGATGTATCGCTCCGAATAATAAGTCCCAGCCCCACTCCCAGGCAAACCACGGTTGGCCCGCTTTAGTGAACGAGAACAAATCGTGGGTGGGAACTGTGTGATGCTGCAATATCCACTCGCCCACGCGCAGGTGCCAGCCGGCATCCGCGTCATATAACAGCAATGCCGAGCCGGGCAGAATCGAGAACAGCATGAACACGGGCAGAAGAAACACCAGATCCGTAAGACTGGGCAGAAATCGGACGACCCAGGTGTGATGCCCGGATTGCGCCCTATCCCAACTGCCTGCCGCCGTATCCATTGACTATTTCGTACCCAGAGTTCTAATCGTCCAGGAAACGTATTTCATGAGGGCAAGTGACAGAAATCTTTGTGACTCGTTGCGGCGGCTCAAATTTTCCACCCATAGACCAGGAACAGTATTGAGGCTCCGGCGATCACGGCGCCGTGAGGCAACCTGAGGCTCGCGCGGGATTTTACATCCAACTCAGGCGAAGATTGAGCCGGGGCCTTTCCCTGCAGCAGCAGGAGGATGATACTCGCCATGTTTCCCGCCGTCTGCTGCACGCGCCTGCGCAGAACAACTAACACAGCAGAAACGATACCGCCAAGAATTGCGGTTACGAGGAAAATGCAGCCCCAATTGGCAGGTCCTGCAATGGCACCGACCGCAGCCATGAGTTTTACGTCACCCGCGCCCATGCCTCGAATGAGGAATAGGGGAATGTAAACCGCAAGCGCACACAGCATCCCGCCCAGGGCAGCACGAAATCCGTCATGACCCGGGAAAAAACTGAGAGCTAATCCTAAGACAACTCCTGTAAC
>JAFARV010000584.1 GCA_019245255.1 Acidobacteriaceae bacterium
GTATGGGAGGCCAGTCAAACCGGCATTCAGGCCGACCGGAATCTGTTCCTGCAGTGTCTTCCAGGTGCAATCCACGTCGCCGGACCAAAGCCAGGCATAACGTTGCATACCTGCGAACCCGTTCCGGTGCAAGGCGAAAGGACGCTCGTTCGGACGGTCTTTGATTGGGCCTTCCCAGTACATCCGGTTACGCGTCAGCCTACCTTCGGGAGGCAGTGCGTCCCCTTCATCGGGCCACCATCCGTCAACGCCCAGCCGGAAAACATCCAAATGTCTGTCCCAGTAATAGGCTGCATCGCTCATGTCCTGAGTTGCGGCTCCGGTGTCCGTGACGCGTCCGTGCAGGTGCTCCGGCGGCCTTGTCAGATGCAGAACCACGTGGAAATGTTCGTTGTGTAGTTCTTGAATGACTTCTTTCGGATCGGGAAACACCTTCTGATTGAAAGTGAATGAGCCGTGGCCGGTGTTCCATCCCGAGGGGCAGAAGCCGGTGCCGAGATAGATCATGGTGTCGCAAGGCAGCTCATCGCTGCGAAATTTTTTCGCTTCTTCAAGAATCTCTTCGCGGCTCGCGAGTGTCCGGTGCGACTGCTGGTATCCAAGTGACCAAAGCGGTGGCAGGTGCGGAAAGCCGGTGATT
Source organism: Acidobacteriaceae bacterium (assembly GCA_019245255.1). Classification (GTDB taxonomy): domain Bacteria; phylum Acidobacteriota; class Terriglobia; order Bryobacterales; family Bryobacteraceae; genus Bog-105. The sequence continues at coordinate 641 of JAFARV010000584.1, forward strand.
TGGGCATACGCCTTCAGGATCTCCGCAGGCTCACGGCTCGCTACAAAGAACAGGTCGAGCGGGATCGGGTTATCGATGGCGGTTGCGGGCTGTTCAAAAACATACTCGGGTCCTGCGAGGTTCACGATGCCATAAGGCTCGTGAAAGAAGATCGCCCAACCGTCTGCTGAGATCAGCCAGGGTATCGGCAGCCGCGCACCGATGGTCGCAAGGAGCGGCCCGAATTGTCCGTTTCGCATCGAGTATTGCTGCCCGCGCCTGTCGAACTGCGGTCCACCTTCGCCAAGTCCGTACACCGGGCCTGAGGAACTCTTGAATGTGACTGCCCCTTGTTCATCGACGCGCAGGCTCTGTATGCTGTGGCCATCCTGATCGTCGATGGCGATTGTCAGCGGAGACGCGCTGGTGGTTACTTTCCGTCCGCCCCAGGACACGGTGTGCGGCGAAACGTTGAGCGGACTGAGCAACGCGTGCGTGTGCTGGAAGTTCAGCATCAGGACCTGATTGCCGTTCAAGTCCTTCCATACCGCAGTGCGCGTTGCCACCGGAACCAATGTGATGCGAAGCGTTGTATCTGATAGCGCGTGGAGCGCCAGATCTACGGGAATGCCGCCTATGTTGAGCGGCGAGTTTGCTTTCGCAAGCGAGCGTGTGGAAATGTACGCGCCCGCACGTGCAAAGCGAAGCAGAGTTTCACGGCGCGAGATTCGTTTGATCAACGAATTTCTCCTGGTTTTTTGTTAGGCGAAAAAACGGATGCCCTTAGCAGTTTATCTTCGAGCTGACCGAGACCGCAGACGCGTCGCGCTGCTCGAGGTCAAGGCAACCGGGCCGCGCTACGACATGCGGAGAGCCACGACCGGGTCGACACGTAATGCACGCCAGGCGGGGACGGCTGCCGCCATCAACGTGACCGCAATAGTGAACACAGCGGCTCCCGCATAGACCAGCGGATCGGCGGGGCTTACCGCGACCAGCATTGCGGAGGCGACTCGCGCGAGCGCCGCCGCGGTCAACGATCCCACAAGCAGACCCGCGACCGCAAAAGTCATTCCTTGCCGGATCACCAGCCGCATGATGTTTTCCGGCCGGGCGCCGAGCGTCACACGAATGCCAATCTCGCCCGTGCGTTGCGCCACTGAATAGGCCATTACGCTATACAAGCCGATGGCCGCGAGCAGCAATCCCAACCCGCTCAACACGCTCAGCAGACTTGCTGCCACTTTGACGCCGAACATGGATCCGGCGATGTATTCGGTCATCGGTCCGGCATCGAAGATTGTCAGGGCCGGATCGAGCGACGCCGACTCGCGACGTAATGCAGCAATCGCCTCATTCACTGAGCCCGATGTTCTTACGTGGAACGTCAAGCCATACTCGGGCCGGAAGATCTGTCGAATGCAGGTGTAGAAATAGGGCTGCGGACTCTCCGACACGCGATGGTACTTGCTCTGCTTCGCAACACCGATAATGGTGAACCATTCGCCCCAGCCGTGTATCTTCCGGCCGATCGGGTTACGATTTCGAAAGAACCGGCGCACGAACTCCTGATTGACGATCGCCACTTTTTGCGATTTGGCATCATCGCGTAAATTGAAGTCGCGTCCTTCGAGCAGCGGGATTTTCATGGAATCGAAATAGCCGGGCGAGACCAGGTCGCGATAGATCTTCATGTTCTCGTCCCTGCGCGGGACGTAGCCTTCGATGTCAAGATTTTCCCAATTTCCTCCTTGGAATCCCAGAGGCGGGGAATCGTCGTAACTCACCGCAGTAACACCTGGCTGCCGTTCAAGATGCTCGCGGAGCAGGCGGCAGAAATTGTCTGTCTGGTCCGCGGTGTAGCCGGCGCTCGAGAAATCGAAGCGCGCCAGCGCCATGCCCTCAGGGGCGAAACCGGGATCCATTGTCCGCGAAGTTTGAAAGCTTTTCAGAAACAGTCCCGCGCCGATTAACGCCACAGCGGCCAGAGCCACTTCCGATGTCACAAGGAGCCCGCGCACTCGATGAGAACGAATGCTGCCGGAAGCGACGCCGCGACCACGTTCCTTCAGGGTTTCGTTAACGTTCGCGTCAATCGCCTGCACGACAGGAGGAAGTCCCGAGAGCATGACGACGACGAGCGCAAGCAGGGCGGTGAATCCAAAGACACTGGTATCGAACGGTTGAACGAGCATCGCCGGTCTGGCGACTGCAGGAAGCAGCCAGCGCATGGCTCCGCTAAGCCAACTGGCCAATAACAGGCCGCACGCCGAGCCGAGAAGGGTGAGCAACAGCATTTCGACAAATAGCTGTTTCACGATCTGGATCGATGTTGCGCCGAGTGCTAATCGGATGCTGAAGTCTCTTTGCCTGGCCGTCGCACGAGCTAGTATCAGATTCGCCAGATTTGCGCACACGATTAGCAGCACGACGCCGCTTGCTCCCATCAAAATCGTAATCGGGGTGAGCAACGTATCCTGCGTGCCGAAGTGCGATTGCCACACCGGCAATACGGTGGCGGTGACTCCCTGATTGCTGTCCGCATCGGCAACAGCTATTCGATTCGCGAGTGCTTCTACTTCTGCGCGAGCCTGTCGCATTGACACCCCGGCGCCGAGCCGCGCGTACATTACAAAATTGCGTGTGCTCCGGGAGCGCAGCATCCAGGTCCCGGTATGGGTTAACTGACCGTACATCGTGATCGGCATCCACATCTCGGAGACAAGGCCGGCACGCGAGCCGTGGAAAGCTTCGGGCGTCACGCCAATGATCGTGAACGGCGTGCGGTTGATGCGCAGCGTGGCGCCAAGGGCGGAGGGATCGCCGTGAAGGTGGGTCTTCCAATAGGAGTAGCTGATGACCACGACCGGATGCGCGTTCTGCGCGTCGTCGCGTTCCGCCGCCCCGAAAAAGCGGCCAGCCTGCGGCTTGAGACCGAGCATGTCAAAGAAATCGGCCGAGACCAGCTCGCCCCAAACCTTTTCCGTTCTCGGAGAATCGCCCACAGAGAACGTGCCCCAGGGCAGCAAAGCACTCACATGATGCAATAGCCG
>JAFARV010000670.1 GCA_019245255.1 Acidobacteriaceae bacterium
ATGCGTTGGAAGATCAAGCTCTTCAGCAATGATGATCTGCGGCAGAAATTTATCGATCAGACCGTGCCTCAGGCCGAGTACCTGGGCCTCTCGATTCCGGATCCTGATTTAAAGTGGAACCCGGAACGCGGCCATTATGACTTCGGCAAGATCGATTGGGACGAGTTTTACAACGTGGTTCAAGGCAATGGGCCCTGTAATCGCGAGCGCCTGCGGGCTCGCATTGAAGCGCATGAGCAAGGCGCGTGGGTGCGGGACGCGGCCGCGGCATACGCGCGGAAACACGCCGGAGAGGAAGCAGCGGCATGAACAATTGGCCTCTCTGGGAGATATTCATTCGGAGTCAGCACGGCCTTGCGCACAAGCACGTCGGCAGCCTGCACGCTCCGGATGCGGAGATGGCCGTTAAGAATGCCCGGGATGCTTACACGCGCCGCAACGAAGGCGTGAGTATCTGGGTGGTGAAATCATCGGACATTACTGCCAGCAGCCCGGGTGAAAAAGAGCCGCTATTCGAACCGGCAAACAGCAAAGTGTATCGGCATCCCACGTTCTACGAAGTGCCTGAACAAGTGAAGAATCTGTGAGCCCATGCCGGTGCCCGTGCTTTTCGAGTATCTGTTGCGATTGGGCGACAACTGCCTGATTCTGAGCCAGCGGTTATCGGAATGGTGCGGTCACGGACCGGTGCTGGAAGAAGATATCGCGCTCACGAACGTAGCGCTAGATCTATTGGGTCACGCGCGCTTCTGGTTGTCCTACGCGGGCGAGGTGGAAGACGAAGGGCGCGATGAGGATAAGCTCGCGTTCCTCCGTGACGCGGGTGAATTTCGTAATGTGCTGCTTGTAGAACAGCCAAACGGCGACTACGCCATGACTATAACCCGGCAATTCTATTTCGACACGTGGCATTTCCATCTTTTGAAAGAGCTGCAGGCGTCGAGTGACCTTCGGGTTAGCGAGATCGCGCAGAAAGCAGTCAAAGAAGCCACCTATCATCTGGAGCGAAGTACGGACTGGGTGATTAGATTAGGCGATGGCACCGACGAGAGCCACGCCCGAATGCAGCGTGCCGCAGATGATTTGTGGCAGTACACGGGCGAGTTGTTCGAAACGGACGAAGTCGATCGTGAGATGCTCGCAAGCGGCCTCGGCGTCGATCTCGAGAAATTGCAGCCGCCGTGGATGGAACACGTTCAGAAAACTTTTGCTGAAGCGACGCTGACTGTACCGCCAGGCAAATGGATGCAGCGCGGCGGGAAACGGGGGATCCATACCGAGAGGCTGGGGTATCTGCTCGCCGAAATGCAGTTTTTGCAACGCGCCTACCTCGGTGCACAATGGTAGCCACACATCCCACTACGAACGAGATCTGGAGTTGGCTAGACGAGATCGCCGACCCGGAGATTCCCGTATTGTCGATCACGGATCTGGGAATCGTGCGCGAAGTCGAATGGGACGACATAGCGAATGAGTTCCGCGTTGTGATCACACCGACCTACTCGGGTTGCCCTGCACTGGACGCGATCGCAGATGAAATCCGGCGATGCATGAGAGAGCATAACGTCGAGAGATTTCGGTTGACAACGCAGCTTGCGCCGCCATGGACGACCGACTGGATGAGTGATCGAGCGAAACAACGGCTACAGGAGTACGGCATCGCGCCACCGGCGCATTCGCTGATTCAGATTGAAGCTGCGCATCCGGTCTGCCCTCAATGTGGATCAAGCGATACGAAGTTGGTCAGTCGTTTCGGATCGACACCGTGCAAGGCGCTGTACACATGTTCGTCCTGCCTGGAGCCGTTTGATGCCTTCAAACCTCATTGAGGAGCGCACGGCAGCGTCGGCGGGGGCGGGGAACTTCTATCCCTTGCGCGTTCGGGCAATCAAACCCGAAACGCGCGATGCGGTTACAGTCACTTTCGACGTTTCGCCGGAATTACAAGATCGGTTCGCTTATCTGCAGGGCCAGCACGTAACCCTACGCGCGCAAATCGACGGCGAGGAAGTACGGCGCTCATACTCAATCTGTTCGGCGGTGCAGGATCGCACGTTGCGCGTTGCCGTCAAGCGGCAGCCCGGTGGGATTTTCTCCAACTGGTTAATGGAGCGCGTACATGCGGGAGACACGCTTGAGGTA
>JAFARV010000088.1 GCA_019245255.1 Acidobacteriaceae bacterium
TTTGGTGACTAGCTGAGTTAAACTTGTTTTCAGCTGTGACCTGATCAACGATATCGGGCGATTCGTCTTCTACGCTCGAATTCATAAAAGAAGGTGTGCTAGGCGCGTACGGGGTGACCGCAGTGGCCTGGCCGGGCCTTGCATCGGGAACCCTCACTGATACCGCTTTGGACCTCAGTTCGACGAGAGGTGGCCGCAATGTCCCCCATGCAGACTGCAGCCCACTACCTGTAACGCTGAACGTGCTTATTCCTGCATTACTAGAAAGGCTGATGAGTGTTGACTCTGCTGTCGTTGAGCTGGCCGTAAAACCGATTATGAGTGAACAATTGCCGCCGGGAGGCAACGATGCCGGACATGACTTGGTTGCTGCGAATGCGTTCGCGTTCTCTGGAGCGAGGGCCCCCAAAGTTGCCGAGCCAGTGCCTGTGTTTGTCACCATCACTGTTCTTATCAAAGTATGACCGATCGGCAAAGCGCCGAAGTCCACAGTGGTGGGCGTGATCGTAAGTTGCGGTACTCCGGTGACTAGGGCTGTTAGTGGGACACTTAACGAGGGGGTGCCAGGGCTTGCAAGTGTGACGGTGCCGGATTGCGCGCCGACGGCTGCACCCGGACTGAACGTCACGACGGCCTGACAACTCGCGCCCGGGGCCACTGACGTACCGCACTGGTCTGACATCGCAAACCCCGCTCCGGATATCGCGAGGCTCGTCAGCCTGGCTGGTGAGGAGCCAACGTTCGCAATTGTGATCGTCTTACTGAGAGAAACGGAATTCACTGGCGTTGACCCGAAGTCCACAGTGGTGGGCGTCACCGTAAGCTCACCGCTCCCGGTAATAGTTCCTGTATTGGTTCCGACAGAGTAAAACGTTTCTGGATGAGTTACATTGTTGTATTGGGCTGCGATCCAGTCTGGTGACAGTACAGTTGAATTCACCATAATCTCATCTATTACACCTGGAAAGGTGTGATTACCACTTCCATATGCGCGATTGCCTAGCACGACCATGAAGCCCGGCTGATTCATGGGCACATTACTCAGAGCATTGGTTGCTATCAGAGCTCCATTTCTATAAAGAGACACAGTACCACTCGAGAAATCGTGGGTGATTGTGATGTATGCCCATGTGTTTGCAGTATACGCCGCCGGGAAATCGACGCCATTACCTTCGACCCAATACTCAATATCCCCGCCCGCTTGTTCATTTAAACTCACCGCGACCTGTGCGGACGTAACTTGATCGGACGGTGCTGCGGTGCGTCTATAGATGCCACCGTATACATTCGGTGCGGTGCAATTGATAATTGCGGAGATGCTTATCCCGGTCGAAAAGATATTAGTGCTAGGGCTGACGCTAGTCTGGGCAAAGTTCCCGCCCTGTGCGCTGAAGGTGGTATTCGCAAATAGTTGAGCACCTCCGATCAAACCCAGAGTAGGTTCGGGATCAGCGGAAGAGATCTTCATTGCGTCATTTCCGTTCTGCGCGGAATCGTGCAGGGTCGTGCCCGATGTCTCATCGAGGTGCCAAACCGCCTTGTAACCAGCATTCCACGTTTGGGCTGGTGTGGATGGATCCGCTGCAGATGGATCAGCAGCCCCATACAATAGGTAAATCACCGTATCGGTAGCGTGGGATAACCTGGGGACCTGAACCCAATAGCGTACATACCCGGTAGTGGCATCGTAGGCTGCGCGTTCAAAGTTGAGTTTGTTGCCGCCAGCCGCATCGGACGCAAAAATGATGTCGTATCCATTTGGATTTTGGACGTTTCCGCTATTACTTATGCTGGCCAAAAACGGATAAACGCCTTCGAAGAGCAAGGGAAAATTTACCAAGTCCGAGCTTGGAACAAGTTCGTGATGGATGACGACGGGTAACGAGTAGGTATAAGCGGAATTGCTGAAATGGCTCGCTGCGCCTATTCCAATTGCGGAAAGGCTTACGGTTTGCGGCGAGTTGGCCGCTGAATCAACGATTGTGAGTATAGCCGACCGGGGCCCGACAGCAAGCGGACTGCAGATAACCGAGATCTGGCAGCTTGATCCGACCCCGACGGCCGAACAGTTGTTCGCGACGGAAAAATCTGTTGCGTTTTGACCCGTAACGGAGGCCGCAGAGATCAGAAGAGGCGCGTTGCCCGTATTGGAAATTGAGATTACTTGCTGGGTATTAGTCGTGAGTACAACGTTACCGAAATTCAATGCTGTCGCGCTAAGAGAAGCCGTCGGCATCGCCCAACCACTGCCCGTGAGAGTAACCAGCTCAGGGGAACTCGCTGACGAGTCGGCGACGCGCAAGGTCGCTGACCGTGTTCCAGGCGCGCTGGGCGAAAAGGTAACTGACAACTGACAGCTTGCACCCGCATCGAGGCTTGCTGGACAGTTTGCAGCGACTGAGAAATCAGTGGCGTTCGGGCCTGCGATGGTGATCCCGAGAAGGCCGAGAGATGCGGTCCCACTGTTCCACACTGTGACTGACTGTGGAGTACTGGTGGTGCCTACAGCCTGAGTTGGAAAGGTTAGTGCGGAGGTTGTGATGAATGCCTGCACTGGAAGTGTCGCTGGGCTGATAGTCAATCCATGTAGAATTGGCGCGGAGTGTGCCCCATTTCCACCGGTGGCGCGGACGGCCACCGTGAGGTTTGTATCTGTTACCATTGCGGGTACCGATATCGTTTCGGGTGTGCGGCACTGCCAATTTATACCCGGACCCATATCCCAATTTGCTAGCATCACGTTTCCCTGGGTCTCGATATTCAGTGGACCCCAGATCAGGCCGTTGTCCCAGGCCTCTCTGTTATACATTCCGGAACATCCGCCAACACCGAATGTTAGGCCGATGTTATACGCTCCATCTGGCACGTGGAATCGGTATACCAAATCGTCACCCCAAGTATATGTGTAAGTCTGCCAGATCGTAGCATTCGTCGGACCCCATGCACCAACCGGGTTGCTATCGTTGTTTTGAGCAAAGGAACCGGTCTCAAACGCCATATCTGGAAGCCAGACATTCCCGTTGTCATCCGTCGTTGAAATGGGGCTACCAGTGTCTATCCGGACGAGGCCTGCAGGGATGACGTTGATCTGTATTTGTGTGGACGCATTAGGATCGGCGACGCTGATTCCTGTGATGGTGGCCGCGATAACGCCTGATACGTTCAGTGGGGCCGTATAGGTGCCATCCGATGCGATTGTTCCAGCAGTCGCGGGGATGATATTCCAATTTACGGCCTGGTTGCTTGTGCCCGTCACCCAATATGGGATCGGAAACCCAGGAGTACCAGCCTGGACCGTGATAACGGGATCTTGTGTGCCGATTGATACCGGTTGTAGCGCAATCGGCACCTGCACGGTGTTGGCAGCGTTCGCGGCGTCGGTGACGGTCAGCACAGCATAATTCAGAGGTGTAACATAGCCGTTATTTGGATTCACTTGGTGAGATGACGCTTGAGTGATGAGGCTGGACTCGTCTACTATCTCGAAATCGCCTGGCTGAAGAACACCAGGCAGCAGCGTGCTGAGTTCCCGAACTACGGAAGCATCCTCGGTCACGTCACTCGAAGCTGTGATGCCTCCGGAGGTTCCTATGTCGGCCAGAATCATCCCGTACTGCTGTAACGCTTTCAACACGATTTGAGCGGCCCTTGGGAATGGCGTAACATCGAAGTTCGATTTGAGTCGGAATCGTGCTCCCATAGGAGGAGCCCCAGGTTGCCCCCCAGTACTGCCTGTCGCTGGCCAGAGACTTTGGTTACTAACACAACCCGTGCAGGCAGTAAACCGCAGAGCGTGATTAATTGCGCCTGCTTGGATTTCATTCAACGTAAATGTTAGGGCTGCGATCGGAAGACCAGCAGCATCCGTAGTCCCGCCTGTCGGCTGCTGATAGCTCGTCGAGGCATATGTCCATCCGCTTGCGGCGGTGCACTCAGGGCAACCGACAACAGGCACATTGTCTTGATAAGTTTCGTATATCTGGCAGGTATCACGGTTGATGGTGAGCAAATGGTGGTCGTTGATCGAATCCGTCGTGTATGCTCCACCTTCGCGCTTTCTTTGTGAAATGGGAAGCACTGGAAACTCGCCACCATTTAATTGGGTCGTGTAGCCAAAATACTGGGGTGCGGTTGGCGTGGCGGAGGTAACGATCGTCGTACCCCAACTGTAAAGCACGAAAACACCGTTTTGCGTAGCCCACGGGGTCCATTGAGTTGAGCTGGAATGTATAGGCAACGAGTCGATTCGGGTATTGAACACGGAGTCGTTCGGCAGCACCATGCATCCGCTCAACGAGTGTTGGGCGCCAATGCTGGCCGGCGCGCTGTAGGCGACGCTGTTCGCCGATGCAGAGCTCAGTGCCCCTGCTCCCGAGAGCTGAAACGTGACCGGTCGGTCAGCACTGATGGTCAATGATTGACCGGCTACAACGGCCGGATTGGCCGGGGATATAACTATTGGACTGACCGCCGCAAAACTCGCCATTGACGAAAGCCAAAGCATGGCGGCTCCCTGCAATAACCGATTGAGCCGAATGCAGCATCGGCGCGAAATATCTGCGGGTACGTATGTGGAGGCGGCTCGAAACCACTTTGGCCGCCCACTCTTCATGTGCATACACCGCACTTATCGGACATAACGAGGCAGCGACGCCTCGCATAGGAGTCATCTGAACGAGATCTGTAGCGCCGTCGAGACAATGCACACGAAGAAGCACATTCGCGGCGAGCCGCCGGGCCGCTGCTTACTCGCTACCGGAATACTTCCCTTCGAGTGTTTCTTCAAGCCGCTGTTGCTCTTCTGGCTGCCTCACGTTGGGACGCCGCCATTCTTGCGGCCTGCGTGAGAGGATCGGGGTAATGATCATGGGTGCTCAAGGTATCGCTCGACTCGGACGAAAACCAGCCGAGTTCGTTCTGACAATTGAGCTGAAACGGCAACTCCGCGCACCCAGGAAAGCCCTTCATGATGGAGACGTCGCACTGGCCACATGTGTCGGTGCGACGGCGATCTGAACCAAACGACACCTGAGGCGTCGGTTCAGCGGTGTTGGTTTGTTGTCGGACGCGGATTCAAGCGCATCGAGCTCGTAAAAATCTCACGATGGCCACTCTTGCTCGTCGACACCGTTCAGCTGAACATTTATGAAAGAGCCAACGGAGAGAGTTCGGAGTCCGATGGGCACCCATCCGACAGGTCTGCTAGCAAAACAGATTCTGCCAACCCGATCTCAGGTCTGCAGAGGTATGCTGAGGTCCAGCACTACAACACTCTGTGATACTTGAGAAGCGAGTTTCGCGGGCAATGCGTTAACGATCCCGACTGCACTGGCGACGCCCCCTAAAACATTGGCTGCTGCATTTGAGCGAGTTTTTATGCAGATTCGGACATGTGATCTCGCGTTTTGCACCTGAACGCCGTACGCGAATGCGACGACAGATTCGGCCAGCAAAGTGTCCGAAATCGGAAGACGATGACCAACGCAGTTCATTGTCCAGACTGGAAAATTTTCGGAATCACCGAAACCGAGCACCAGCGCTCCGGGTCCCGCAGCCTCGAGGAGAGACTCAACATTTGCATTTGAATTGAGCGCTGGGACTAGTTGCCGAGAGACCGCGTAGAAGAGTTTAATCCCATCACCGCTGCCGAACAACAGGTGGCCGTTCGTTTTTGTGATGCATACCTCCTCCCCTAAACCTTTGCAGTATGCGACCCAACTGCCGAACTTGAATGCAGTGAGGTTCTTCCGAGTAGCCAGTTCATCCAATTCGGTCTGGTGCAGCGAAATCGCCCCAAAGAAACCGATTCCTTGTCTGTCCCGTGAAGAGCCAAGTACGAGCTGATCTATCTCCGTGCTACGAAATCCAATGCTGGCGAGCATTGTCTGTACTGTGCGCAACCTCTTGTCGGTGTATTGTCGCTCGAGTGAGTGGTACAGATCGAGTGAGCGTAGAGCGGCTAAATTGTTGAACTCAAGTTCGGACGTGTCATTCGGAAAAGCGTTCAGTGCTGTTTTCAATAGTTCGGAATTCGATTTTGTACCTGTTGTGTGAGCATTTGTCACCTCGGCAATCAGGAGGAGACTGGCCAGAAGGCATCCTCTCATAACCGCTACTGACATCAAGAAATAAGAGGCGGCGGGCCGAGGTTCCTCTCAGACTGATGGCTGGCCCGCCGGCGTGTACTTGAGACAGCATTCAGAATATTCGTACCCACCCGAAGTCGCCACTTGCAAGCCGGGCACACACCTTTACGTGGTCGGCACCGCTCGGATCGGATTCGTCCATCATCTCTACGCCACGCGTACTTTCCGTGCAATCGGCAGGATTTGAAGAAGGCGTCAGTTGCAGGGCAGGCATCGCCGTCAAACCCTGAATAACCGGTGTATATAACTGAGTTTGTAGGCCGTATTGGCTGCTCAGAACGTTCTTCGTTTCCCCTGGGCCATTGCCTAGAAAATACCAACCTAGACTCGTGGTCTGCGGCATTGTGTTCCCGGTGACAGAATCTATTAACAGATTACTGCATGAGTAACATCGAATACCCAACAACGCCAAGTTCTGATTCGCAACTCCGCCAGTGATAAAAACACCTGTATCCACATCTGGCCCAAACTGGCCGTCTGCTACAAACATTCCGTCCGCCGAATTTACCGGACTTCCAAGCGAAAACGCCGTTTGAAAATGCTCGACATGAGTGTTTAGGTACGTGGATCCACCATCCACAGCAAATGCCACACCTGGGCGCGTTTGATATGCGTTCGCGTTACACGTAACATCCTGAACACCACGAAACGAGATCACGTTAGCAACTTTTACACACACTGTGCTTACCGTCGACGCGCCTCCGGGAAGAATCTCAAGATCTTCGAATGGTCCAGAGTTTTGGGCACCTGACCCCTCAATATCCACGCTGGCATTTGGGCAGGCTTCAATCAGCAGTGAACGTCCTTCACTATGCTCCTCAGCCTGCGTGTTTAAAAGGCCGACGCCAGCAAGCCCGGCACAATCAAGAGTGAGCTGAGCGATCTGAACATTGTAATAAGGCCCGCCTGTTCTGCCGCCAAGAATGGTCAGAGGTTGACCGGCAGGAAAGGACGGTGAGGCTCGGAGAACAGTGCCTACATAGTTACTATCGCCGCGGCCGCTCCCGAAGAGCCGGATGCGATCTAGAATTACCAGAGGCTGCGAAACCAAAAATGTTCCAGGGGGGAGATCCACCTCTGTCTGGCCGTTGTGACGCGCCCATATCATCGTTTGTTGTAAGCATGCTGTTACATCGGTTTTTCCGTCGCCACGACAAGTTGCGGGTACTCCGAAGGAATCGGCGCTCGTCAGCTGGCACGAGGTGAAAACGCTAAAAAGAAGAAGAAATTGCGAGAAAGGGATGGAATACGACATTGAAATAGTGACCTAGAATGCGCTACCACCTTTCTTTTCGGCAAAACATCGATGGTTTTCGGAGTCGGAGACAGGAAACGCCTCCGCTGATTCGGGCATATCGTGCCCGAACAGTATTGTGGGGGCGAATGTACCGTTAGCCTGGTGTTGAAGTGAATCACCTGTTACTGGGACATGCAAACCCAGCTTCGAAGCTACGGCAACGCCGTTTTTGCCGCCCCGCGTTCTCCACGAGCATTCAACGCGATGATTTCAATCCTGTGTGTACCTCTACGGAGTTCCCCGATATTCGTTGCCCAACGGCCGGGACTGGTTAACGCGACCCGTCGTAAAGAACGGCTGTCGACTCGGATGGTAAGGGATCGAAATCGTAGCCCGAAGCATTGAACGGCACCGGTGAGCACGCTGCTGCCTCTCGCATGGAAATGCTGTCGCTTGTGATGACCGGCGCGGACGGAGTGACGCGACGTATGAGCTTGCCCTGATTTGAGTCGGAACGTCTCGGGCTGTCTGCTGCATGTCCTGTTCCAGAGGCGGCTGCGGCAGGACTGTTTGGAGTGTCGCCGGCTGGCGGGGTGTCGGGGCAGCGATCCGCAGCGCAAGAAGGAGTTGCTTGGACATCGGCGCTACTCGCCATTGGTTGCTGTGTGGAATCGTTCGGCGATGCAGATGTTCCGGCGGTTTCGATACTGGCGGAAGCTGTCGGTTGTGGGATCGGCACAGCGGAAAAATTGGGTGTGAACGCGAATAACGAATTACTAACTTGATCCGGAACGCGAACAGTTACGGCCTCAGATCGCAGCTGAATTAAAGGGTCCCGGAAAGTCGCCCAGGAATTTTGTAATCCGCTTCCCGACACGGTGAAACTACGGTCAGCTGAAACGTTTACGATAGCGGTCTGCGGCGCCGAAGACTTCGCAGTGAAGGTGACCGTCACAGTACAGTTCGCGCCAACTGCCAGAAGCGTGGGGCACGAACTCGTCAGGGCGAATCCCAATGAATTTGAGGACAGCGCAGGTTGGACTGTTGCTGGCGCCGAACCGCTGTTACTTACACTAACGGTCTGGGACAAGGTATTTCCAATTGGCAGAGTGAAATTCAGAGTACTGGGCGTTATCGCAAGCTGAGGTGCAGGTGCACCAGAAACTACCGCCGTTAATGCGACAGAAATTGCCGGTGTCGCGTCGCTCGTGACCGTAAGCGTCGCCGACCTCGGACCGACAGAAGTGGCCGTCGAGCCAGGTAAGAAGGTGATCGGGATCTGACATTCAGCGGATGGCAAGAGCGGACCGATGCAGGAGCTGCCGACGGCAGTGAATTCGGATGCTCCAGATATCTCAATTTGCCCGATGGTTACGCTAGAAGAGCCGGAATTCAGGATGGTGAGCATCTGTGTGGATCCTGCACTGCCGGTCGGTAGGGCACCGAAATTCATACTATTCACAGTGGATGACAGCTTTGCAGTTCCGGCGACTGTCGCGGTCAATGCGACCGATAGAGGCGAGCCTGGCGCATCACTGGTGATCGTGAGTGTGGCCGACCTCGGACCGACAGAACTCGCCGTCGAGCCAGGTACGAAGGTGATCGGGATCTGACATTCAGCGGATGGCAAGAGCGGACCTATGCAGGAGCTGGCCGCGGCAGTGAACTCGGATGCTCCAGATATCCCGATTTGCTGCACCGTTAGCGTCGCACCCCCGGCATTCACAATTGTGACGGTTTGCACGGCAGGACTTCCGGTTACGGTTCCAAAATCGAGCGTTGCTGGAGCGATGAGCTGAGGGCCACCGGTCACAGAGCCAACCAGCGATATGTTTGTGGGAGAACTGGGCGCGTTTGTAGCGATTTCTATATTTCCCAGAGCTCCGGCGGCTGCGGTGAAGTTAGCGGTAATTTGACAGCTTCCGCCTGGGTCCACCTGCGACGGGCATGTCGAAGTTTGCGAGAAGCTGGAAGGGTTCTGCCCAGTGATGAGGATACTTTCGATCGTCAGCGGAGCTGTTCCGGTATTCGTCAACTCAAACGTTGCCGTGGGTGAAGTGGGCATGAGGTCGGCAATGCCGGTATCGCATGAAAGCTCACGCAGCACCGAATTTCCCGTATCGCTCATGTATACATGTCCTTGCGTATCGATCGCAATACCGGAGGGCACGCTCAAAACCGCCTTATCAGCGGAAACAACTGCCGGTACACTGGTTGCCGGTGGTGCCTGCAGCTGTCCGGCGGCGACCGTCATCGTGCCCGTAACATCAAC
>JAFARV010000807.1 GCA_019245255.1 Acidobacteriaceae bacterium
TACCATCGAGACTGGGACCATCACGGCCATCTTCCTCAGGATCTGCCGAAGCGATGCAAGGACGTAGATCAGGCCTCCGCGGGTCTTATTCTCGATCTGAAGCAGCGAGGTATGCTCGACGACACGCTGGTGATCTGGGGCGGTGAATTTGGCCGAACCGTTTACTGCCAGGGTCATCTTACAGCCACCGACTACGGCCGCGATCATCATGGCCGATGCTTCACCGTATGGATGGCCGGAGGCGGCATCAAGCCGGGTATCACGCTGGGAGAAACGGACGATTACGGTTATAACATCGTCAAGGATCCCGTGCACATACGAGATCTAAACGCGACCATCCTTCATCAATTCGGGATTGAAGATACTCGTTTTACGTTCAAATATCAGGGACTGGATCAGAAACTTACAGGCACAGAGAAGCGGGCCATGGTTGTAAAGGAGATCGTGGCGTAGAGATATTCATCGGTTCCCAAGAAAATTCATAATCAATTCCGTGCAAATCTCCGGCTGGTCCGTCGTCATCACATGTCCCGCATCTCTCACCAGCTCAAAGCGCGCGCCGGGAATGCGGGATGCCACCACCCGTCCGTTTTCTGCCGGCACCAGCTTGTCCTGATCGCCATGCACCACCAGCGTTCGCTTACGAATGCGCGGAAGCCTCAGGTATGAACTCCACATAAGTATGCCCGCCAGCTGATTCACGAACCCTCGTGAGCACCAGTTACACGCGCAGCGAATTCGAATGTCCTCTTCTATGCGCTCGCGCGCTGTCGTACTTGCATATAAAAGGTTAATCGTGGCACGCTCGCGTTCAGCTCGATCGGACGGCAGCGCCCGCGGCACGCATTTGAAATCGGGCCAGTGCCCGAACAGACCGCTGTGACTCGTACAGCCGAGAATCAGGCTCTGCACCAGATCGGGATAACGTAGCGCCAGCTCTTGCGCAATCATTCCACCCATCGACGCACCCACCACATGCGCTGACGGCTCTCCCGCAGCCCCAAGAACCGCGACAGCATCACGGGCCATTCTCGATATCGGGTACGGTCTGCGCGGCACGCTGCTGCGTCCCACTCCCCGGTTGTCTAATAAAATCACCCGATATCCCGCCGCCAGCTGCGGCAACAGACGGAACCACATCTCGAGCGTGAAGCTCAGGCCCATGATCATCAGAACCGGCGTTCCATGGCCGTGAGCTTCCCAATAAATCTCGGCGCCTTCATTGCGGACGTACGGCAAAACGAACTCTCTCTTCAATTGTCAATGGGCGCCGATCTTTCGGCAGGATATACAGGTACTCCCATACAACATATGGGACGCCGGGGATTGAGCGCACACCATATCGTAGACAGGTTCCTTTACTTCGCACTCGAGGCGCTGTACCATGGAGACACCCCCGAGAAATACTCTTAAAGGAGGGGGTTTGGTTTGCTGAAACTCAAACGGGTCGAAATACAGGGCTTCAAGTCCTTTTGCGACCGCACAGAGATGAAATTCAGCGGCAGCGGCATCGCCGCGGTCGTCGGACCGAACGGCTGCGGCAAATCGAATCTCAGCGATGCCATCAGTTGGGTGCTGGGTGAGCAATCTGCGAAGACCCTGCGCGGCTCCCGTATGGAAGACGTGATTTTCGCGGGTACTCGCGACAGAAAACCGCTCAGCATGGCGTCGGTAACCATGACGCTGCTTCCCGACGAATCGGCCTTGCCTGTCGTCTCTTTACCGGCGGAAACGGGGCAGCCTGTCGCCGCGCACCGCGGTGAAATCACAATCACGCGCCGGCTCTATCGCTCCGGAGACAGCGAATACCTCGTCAACGGAAAGCACGCGCGCCTGCGTGACATTCAGGAGCTTTTCCTCGGCACCGGGCTCGGCCCGGAGAGTTACGCGATCATCGAACAAGGCCGCATCGGCCAGATTCTCAGTAATAAGCCGCAGGATCGCCGCGCCGTCATTGAGGAAGCGGCCGGAGTTACCAAGTTCAAGACCCGCAAGCGGCTGGCCGAAGCCAAACTGGAAAGCGCCAAACAGAATCTGTCGCGCGTCTTCGACATCCTCGAAGAAGTCACTCGCCAAGTCAACACGCTCAAGCGCCAGGCCGCGAAGACGAAGCGGTATGGCGAACTGAGAGCGGAAGCTGTCGCCTACCTCAAGGAAATTCTCGCTGCCAGGTTCCGCATGCTGGAACGCGAGACAGCGAAGCTCACCATCGAACTGAACCTTACCTCGACACACCTGCAGAACGCGCAAGCCGCAATCGCCGGCCGGGAGCAAGAGCAGACGCAAGTTTTCGAAGCCTCTTACTCCACCGAACAGGAACTCACAGCCGCGCGCAAGCTACTCGCGGATCTGCATCTCGAAGCCGAGCGCGCCCGGGCGAAACTCGAGTACCAGACCAAACAAATTCAGCAAATCGAACATCGCCTGTCGGCGAGCGGTATTGAAAGCGAAAACCTGGCGAGGCAGGAGGCCGAGCGTTCCGTTGAACTCGAGCACCAGGGCCATCTCCTCGACGAAATCGACATTCAGCTCGCGCAAGCCCAGGAGCAACTTCAGATCAAGGCCGCGGAGCGGCAGCAGGCGCAGCAGCGTTTAAGCGAACAGGAGCGCGAGCTCGAAGCATCACGCCACCATCTCCTGAAGCTGCTCGGCGAATGCTCCAGTCTAAAAAACGGCATCACGCAGGTTGAAGCGCAGCTTGCGACAGCGGACCGCGACGCAGCACGCGCCAACGCGGAAGAACAGCAGTCGACAGCCGATCTCGCGCGCATTCAGCAATTGAGAGCCGATCTGTCTGATCGCTTGAGCGCTCGCCAGACCGAACTCGTCTCCGTCACGGGCCAACGGAATGAAGTGGAGCAGCAGCTTCACACCAGCCGCGCACATCTTTCAGAGCTTCGCCACGCCGTAGATCGTCTTCGCGGTGAGCATTCGCGCATTAAAGCCAGGCGCGATTCGCTTGAAGAAGTGATTCAGCACCGCAGCTACACGACCGAGACCGTTAAGCGGCTCTTCACCACCGTCGAACGCGGCAGGACAAACCTGCAGCCCATCGGAGTGCTTGCCGATTTCCTCGAAGTCGACCCGCAGATCGAGAAAGCAACCGAAGAGTTCCTGCATGACGAACTCGAGTATGTAGTTGTCCGCCACTGGACCGATGCCGAAAGCGGTATTGAGCTGATGCGCGGCGACGTCAACGGGCGCGCCACATTCCTTGTCGAAGCGGGCGCGGACTCGCCTGCCCACGGCTTCCCGGCCCCGAATCTTGAACCCGGCAAACTGACCCCGCTCACCGATTCGCTAAGGTTTACGAACGGACTCACAAACATTCCCGTAACAGCACTGCCCCGAATTGCCAACTGCTTCGTCTCCGCGGATCGGTCGCTCGCACAGACACTCGCGCCGCAGTTCCCGCATTGCTGGTTTCTTTCAAGCGATGGCGTCAGCTATCACGGCCACGCCGTCAGCGGAGGAAAGAAGACGGGTGCGGGCCCCTTGGCTCTCAAACGCGAATTACGGGAAGCGAGCCAACTCGAACGTGCCAAAGCCGAGGACCTCGCCGCGGCGCAGGAACGCATGGCTCAGCTCGAAGTTCAGGTTGCCTCATTAAATGAGCAGTTGGATGCCCTGCGCGCGCAGCAACAGCGAGAGGAAAAGGACGTCCTCTCACTCGATCACGAATGCAGGAAAGCGGCTGAAGAGTCGCAGCGCGCTAAGTCCCGGCTCTCGCGCGCAAAGCTCGATCTGGAGCGCATCTCGCGCGATCGTGTGAACCTCGAGCAATCCCTCGCGCGCGACCGCGTCGCCCTCGAACAGACGGAGGCCGCGCGAGCCGGCCAGGAAGCCGCGCTCGAATCCGCCCGCGACGAATTGGCCTCACTGCAACGCGAGGTGGCTCATGCGGCAGAAGAGCACGCGAGCATTCGGGCTGGTCTCGCCAGCCTGGAGGAGCGGCAGCGTTCGGCTGCTGCCCACAAACAGCGGCTCGATATTCAGCTCCGCGATCTTGCCAATCGTCGTGAGCGTCTGGCTCTGGAATCGGGCC
>JAFARV010000020.1 GCA_019245255.1 Acidobacteriaceae bacterium
ACTGCCTCGCTCGGCCGGTCGTAGATGAACGCGAAAAGCCAGCCCACCACCAGCAGATCGGTCGGATAGTAAGACAGTCGGGATTGAATTACCTCCGCCGCCTCGGACGCTGACAACAGCGCGTTCTCTCCCCGCACAATCTGGGCGATGTATGCTCCGTACTCTCGAATAATCGTCTCGCTTGAGAGACATTGGCCGTCACCCGCTTGAATAGGATCTACCTGGACAATGTGATAATCCTCCACGATCCATGGCTGTGCATACGGCTTTTTCAGCGCTCCATCGCAGCGCTTCAGGCAATTACGCACGATCGCGCCGGCACTCGCTTCAATTTCGGGAGATGAAATCCATCGGTGCGCGAACTCAGCCAACTCACCCCAGTCCGCTGTGCACGGGACGCACAGTTCTACGCTCGCGACCCCATACTGGAAATAACGGACCCGTGCCTCAGCCATATTCCGGACGCAATCGTCTGTGAGCCGGCATGCTCTACTGCGGGGGGCTGCTCGTAGCGAACATATTCAGGCGCTGGATGCCGGAACGCCGGCTCCCGGCCTGCGGGCGTGGCGCCCAGTATCCTCCGAATGGCGCCGAGGTCGATCTCCTCCGCCACTTCGTAGAGAAACAGACCCCACACGCTCCCGGTGATTAGCTTTCGGTCCTCCACGACCGCGATGGTACACGATAACGCCGTCATTGGAATCAAAAGATATGCGCCCGCGACTGGGCCCAACGATGCGAACCCGCACCGCTCACGTGGCAGCACAGGCCGCAGGACGCGACCCCTGAGGTAGTACAGACGGCAGTACGTTTACCCACTTCGACTTCAAGAATAGAATGAACATTTGGGTGCTGCGGTCCAAGGATTGCCTCAGAAACTTACAGCCGATGAGTACAGCAAGCTTCAAGAAGTCCTCGGCTTCAAGGACGAACTCATTGAGGGAGAACGTGTATTCTCCCCGTTAGCGAAATTCCAACATGGCGTGGTGATCGACAATTTGGAATCGGTGCTGAAAGGGCAGTTCTCGGATATGGTTGTTGTTCGGGAGATTGGTTGGCAGTTCCGGTCTATCGAGGGTCTGGACAGCGTACCCGGGCCCGATCTGATGGTGATTCCGAAAGACGACTATTTGAGGGCTGCCAGATCGAGCGGTTATTTCGAGGGTCGTCCACACTTTGTGATCGAGGTCATCTCACCCTCTGAACGAAAGCCACGACGTTTACAGAAAGTCGGATTGTACTTGGAAGCGGGCACTGATGCCGTTGTTGAGGTCGATTACACGAAGAGACGCGTGGTTATTCATCGTCCTGAAAGAGAAATCGCGGAGGTGGTGAAAGATTTCATCATCTGGCCATTCAATGCTGAGCTCGCAGATATCTTTCGCAATCTCGATTAATTCCACATAGACATGGCTCACGAGTACAGATGCAAAGGATTTGAGCCTGCAGCAATGCAGCCCGTTCGCCCGCCCAGCTCACATCGGCTGCCGTTCGTCGTGCCCCGTACTCGCCGGGATGGTAAATCGAAAAATCGAGCCGCAACCCGGTTCAGCTTCGGCCCAGATGCGGCCGCCGTGCAGTTCCACGATTCGTTTGCACATCGCCAGACCCAAACCCGTTCCCGCGTGGTCCCCGGACTGCAGCCGCCGAAAAATCTGAAAGATCTCTTCGGAATAGCGCATATCGAAGCCCATTCCGTTATCGCCCACCGAAAACACCCATCCTCCGCCATTCGCGCTGGCCGCCGAGATCCGGATCTCCGGTCTCTTGTCCGACCGGTATTTGACCGCGTTGCCGATAAGGTTCTGAAACAGTTGAACCATTTGCTGGCGGTTTGCCACCACCTTGGGTAGAACGTCCGTGTGGATGACTGCCTGGCTCTCGGCGATCGCTGTTTCACAGTTCAGGAGGGCTTCGCCCACAACCTCATCCATGCGCACCTCGGTTCTCCCGAGGCTTCCCTCCCGCATCAGGCGCGAGTAGCTCAGCAGCCCCTCGATCATCGCCCGCATTCTCGCCACTGCGGCCTGAATGAAACGCAGGTGCTGCACCGTGTCCGGATTTCCCTCCAGCCTCCGCGCGATCAGCTCACTGAACGCCGCAATGGTTCGCAGCGGCTCCTGCAGGTCATGTCCTGCGGCGTAGGCAAACAGTTCCAGATCGGAATTCAACTGCTGCAGCGCAGTATTCGAGCGTTCAAGCTCCGACCGCCCCTTCCGCAGCTCCACTTCCGCACGGCGTCTCTCTGTCACGTCCCGGAATACCAGCACCGTCCCTTGCACCGACCCGTTGGCATTGCGGAGAGGCGCCGCACTGTCGTCTATCGGAATCTCCCTGCCGTCCAATGCCGCCAGAACCGTGTGATTGGCGAGCCCCACAATCCGCCCGCTTTGTATCACTTTCTCGACAGGATTATCCAGCGATTGACGTGTGTTTTCATTCATTATGCGAAACACCCGATGCAGCGGAACGCCCACCGCCGACTGCTGCGTCCAGCCCGTGAGGTGTTGCGCCACGGGGTTGATGAACGTGATCCTGCCTTCGGCGTCGGTCGCGATAACAGCATCTCCGATGCTCTGCAGCGTAGTTTGAAACATGTCTCGCGCGGCCGCAGTTTCTTCCCCGCTTCGGTGCAGTTCCTCGATCAGCCGGAGTCGTCTGATACTCGCCTTCCAAAGCCCTGTTTGCGCGACGAACAACAGAGCAACCAGTGCGATCGATCCCAATGTACTTACCCATCGCAGGTTAGCTTCGCTCGACCGCAGGTTCTCTTGCGCGGCAACCCCCGCCTCTGTCGCCTCCGCCACAATTCCACCCACATCCGCTCGGATGTGATCCATCAGGCGTTTTCCCTCGTCGCTCTGTACGACGCTGATCGCCGCCGCCAAATCGCCCGTTTGGCGTAGCCTGATTGTCCGCTGAAGCTCGCTCAACTTCTCATTTACGACGGCGGTGAGGGCAGCAACGCGGTCGCGTTGTGCCGAGACATGCGCAAGGAAGGATAAATCAGCACGGATCTGTGACAAGGATTGCCGATATGGCTCGAGATAGGAATCCTTACCTGTTAGCAGATAGCCTCGTTGCCCGGTCTCCGCATCCTTCAACTCGGAGAGAAGCGCGTTCGCATGTTCAACCACCTGATCGTGCCGCTGTGCCTCATTTCGCCATTTTCCGTAGTTGATCGAATCCCGGATTGAAAGGATAGCCACGGCGCACGCAATGGCTAGCGCTGCCAGCAATGGCAGGAACTCAACAACATCTCGGCGCTTGGCAGTGTTCACGGCAGCACCAGGATGAAACGTCTGCTACAACTTTTTACCAGAACAATTGTTTGTAGGTCAAGCTCATGTGCCGTCGCGACTCGTACTGCCAGTCACAACAAAAGTTCGAAATCTTTTATCTGCCCGTTCTCTTAACAAGTTGAACCCTCCTCGCGCGCTCATCCCGCACACCCCTCCGCCATACTCGCGTACGAAAATGCTCGATCAGGAAAAGAAAAAACGCGGCCCCCACACACCGAACGGCAAAGTCAACTCCAGCCAGAACTCGACCGAGCACGGCCTCCGCTCTGAGCACTTCCGTATCCTCCCCGGCGAATCGCGTGAGGAGTTCGAAGCTCTCCGCAAATCCTGGCTCGATCGCTACCAGTTCCATGAGTACGCGGACTCGGCCATCGTGCTGATGATCGAAAAACTCGCTCAGAACGATTGGCTCGTGCGTCGCGGCATGCAGGCCGTGTGCAATGCGCAGGAGCGCTTCGCCGAAGCCGAACTCACGAATCAATCCGAAGAAGTGGTCGAAAAACTCGAACGCAGGCTGCTGCTAATGCTGCGCTACAAAACCTCGCTCGAGAACTCCTTCAGCCGCACGCTGCGCGAAATCGAAATGATGCTCGCCCGCGCCAAACAGGAAGAACTCCAGGAACGCCTCGTATTCATGCGCGAAAACGCGTTGGTGCTGAGCATTCAGAAGGTTCAGGCGACGCTCGGCATCCCTCTCTCAGTCCCGTGGTCTCCTGCTCCCAACCAGCGCCGCGCCTTCGAACAACAACAACGCAACTCGTCACAACCAACAACTGAATCGGAGCCAGGGAGCGTCAGCGACCCCAGCTAACAGAGCCATGAGCGAAGCGATTGGAAATTCGGAGCCCCACACGCGTCAGCGACCGCAGCTAACAGAGCCATGAGCGAAGCGATTGGAAATTCGGAGCCCACACGCGTCAGCGACCCCAGCTGACGGCTGATGGCTGACGGCTGAGAGCTAAAAGCCAGGGAGCGTCAGCGACCGCAGCTAACAGAGCCATGAGCGAAGCGATTGGAAATCCCAAACTCTCGACACTGAGCCAGGGAGCGTCAGCGACCCCAGCTAATCGCTAACCGCTAACAGCTGATCGCTAACCGCTGACGGCTAATCGCTAATCGCTAACAGCTGATCGCTAACAGCTAACAGCTAACCGCGGGAGCGAAGCGACCGCTCAGCATGATACAACTGTTTGCTTCAACACGCGCTATGCAACTCGACCCCGCGATCCTCGGCGAATTTGTCGGAACGATGATCCTCATTCTGCTCGGAAACGGCGTCGTTGGTTCAGTGCTTCTTGCCAAAACGAAAGCCGAAGGCGCAGGATGGTTGACCATCACGGTCGGCTGGGGCCTCGCTGTATTCTCCGGAGTCGCCGTCAGTAATTCGATGGGAGACAAAGACGCTCACTTGAACCCGGCTTTCACCCTCGCATCGGTACTGATGACGGGGCACGCTGAGCGGCTCTACACATACATTCCCGCGCAGATCGCCGGTGCGTTCGCCGGCGCGGTTCTGATCTGGCTCTTCTTTCTTCCGCACTGGGCACCCACGTCGAACCCCGCGCTGAAGTTCAGCTGCTTCTCGACCACTCCGGCAATCCGTAGTTATGGCGCTAACTTTTTGAGCGAATTGATCGGGACATTCGTCTTAGTGTTGGTCGCGGTAGCCCTGGTCTCGCGACGTATCGCGCCCGGCGGCGTCGCTCCGGGACTCGGGCCTTTGCTGATCGGAGGAGTAGTCTGGAGTATCGGCTTGTCGCTCGGCGCGACCACCGGCTACGCGATCAATCCGGCCCGTGATTTGGGACCGCGGCTTGCCCATTCTCTGCTTCCGATTCCGGGCAAAGGCGCCTCAGACTGGGCATATTCATGGATACCGATCTTCGGACCCTTGTGCGGAGGTGCGATTGCGGCAGCATTCATTCGCTTTGCGGGAATTTGACTTCATGCGTTCCGTTGCTGCCCTTCTTCTATTTGCCTCATTCGCCCGCGCCCAGGCGCCCACCGATGATTCGGTCACCAGAGGCCGGAAGCAATTTGCGAAAACATGCAGCTTTTGCCATGGAATCGACGCCACCGGTGGCGCTGAAGGCCCCAGCCTAATTCGTTCGGCACTGGTGCGCCACGACCGGAATGGAAACCTGATCGCAACAGTCATCCACGACGGACGTCCCTCCAAAGGCATGCCACCGGTCCCACTGACTGATCCACAAATCGCGGACGTCGTCGCCTTCCTGCACTGGACCGTCGATGAGGCGGATAAACGCAGCCCGGAGAAACCGGTCGGATATTCGCTCCAACTACTGTTAACTGGGAATGCGGAACTCGGAAAGACCTACTTCGAGCGCCACTGCCGATCCTGTCATTCTCCCTCGGGGGACTTGGCCGGAATCGCTCGGAAATACGAACCCTCGAGTCTGCAGGCACGCTTTCTTTATCCCGGAGATGTGCCGAAAACGGTATCCGTAAAGACAGGTTCGGGGGAGCAGATTCGTGGAACCTTCGCCTACGCCGACCCGTTCAGCATTGCGCTCATAGACGCAAAAGGCTGGTACCATTCGTGGCCTCGCGATCAGGTCCAAGCCACTATCGACGATCCTGTCGCGGGACATCTCAGGCTGCTCGCTGAATACAGCGAAGCCGATTTGCACAACATCTTCGCCTATCTGGAGACCTTAAAGTGAGGCTTCTCTTGAAAGTGAGGCTTCTCTTGAAAGTGAGGCTTCTCTTGGTTCTGCTGTCGGGTATCTATGCTGTTGCGGCGCAAAGCCTCGAGCCGCAAGCACTGTT
>JAFARV010000139.1 GCA_019245255.1 Acidobacteriaceae bacterium
CGCCGTGGGCGGCCGTCTGCTGTCCGATATCGTCCCGCTCATCGGCCGTCTGATGAAACGGCTTGCGAGCCGATGAAACCCGGCTCGCTCGAGTGATGAACTTGCAAACGTAAGCGCTTGCTCACCAAGATAGGAGAGTGAAGAGCACAGGAAAGCAGCGCGACCCTGAACAAACACGGGATAACCTCCTGAAAGCCGCCACCCACTTGATCCGGAGCCGGGGTCTCGCCCGAGCAACCACCCGTGAAATTGCACGCGAAGCGGGCTGCGCGGAAGGCACGCTGTACAAGCATTTCGCAACGAAAGACGATCTCTTTCTTGCGGTTCTGCTTGAGTCGTTCCCTAGGTTTGAAACCGCGCTCGAGCTTACCAACAAGGAGCCCATTAGCATTGCGGAAAATCTTTCGCAAATAGCAATGGCGGCAATCAGATTCTTTGAAAAGGTTCTTCCCACCGGCGTTGCGCTGTTGGCCGACGCAACTCTTCTTGCCCGCCATCGTAAACGCCTTCGGAGGAAGGATACTGGGCCGCGCCATCTGTATGAGGCGGTAGCAAAGCATATCGCCTCCGCGCAGGATCTCGGCCGAATCAATCCAGCGCTCGACCCGCTCGCCGCAGCACCGGTAATCCTCGGGCCGTGCTTTCAGTGGGTATTGACAAGGATGATAAACGGCAGTGCCCCGCTTAAACTCACGGACGAGCAGTTTTCTCGGCAACTCGCCGCGACTCTTTTGCAAGGATTCGCCCCTCAGCCTGGGGCCCGATAGGCATTGCACTGTTTGTTGCAAGTGAGCGTTCGCTCACTTATGATAGAGCTGAGTGAGCAAATGCTCACTACATGGCAATTCCTATGCGGCGCACCATTCTTGCAAGGCTTCTCATGACAGTTGTTCTCCTCGGGGGTGCGATTTCATCGTTCTTCCTGGATTGGAGGACCAATCATCTCCTGAACCCGGCGTGGCCGCCCCATGCCCGCTTCCATGGCGCCCTGCTGTTGTTCTTTTTAGCGGGCGTCTCCGCAACATGTATCTGGCTGCTCTGGCGAAGATCTGCCGAGCCAAGTGTCGCCTTTCAGGTAGCCGCACTGGTTTCTGCATCCTTTTGGACGCCATTCTTCTACGTCACAACGTTGCTTCCGGAAGCGAATCTTTGGGCGGGACCGGCAGGCGCTCGGCCTCGAATTGCAGGGGTTCAGTTCTATCCCAATGTGATTACTGCTGCGTTTTGCCTGATACTGACCGGGGTCTCCTATTGGCTTTCGCCGGAGAAGACTGCCGCCGAGCGCTAAACAAGCTCCACGCTCAGCAGCTCGATTCGGATAAACTTCTGCCGAGAGTGTTCTTGAAGCAAGAAGCCCAAAAGAGATGCGCGACTTGAAGTGGTCACCGCCGGAGAAAGCTGCAGCTCGCAGAGCGTTCGACCAGGCCCTCAAAAATGAGCTCGAAGAACTCGTTCGTGAGGCCAAGGGAATGGCAGCAGCCGTGGTCGAAGCCTCAGATCTGTGGAACCTCGAAAGTTGGTTGGCCGAGCGCCGGCGGGAGCTCGATCGTAAATATGATTATCGCTACTCCGTGCTCCCGATTGTATTCGCCACACTCGTCAAGCAGGGACGTATCACTGAAAAGGATCTGCATGGGCTTGCCCCAGAAAAAGTCGGCCTGATCCTGGGGCTGGCTCACAGCCTGTAAAACGCAGCCGCTCACAGCCGGGCGTTGGAATCGGCCGGCGCTACTGAAAACTGTGTTTTAGCACTCTATTTTCCGATTTCCCCGTTTGATCGTCGGTCGTCATTCGCCACTGCCACACCGCTGAAGACTGGGCCTTTGGTGAAGGTCAGTTGCCATACTGTTTTCGAAGCGTCTCGTCTTAACGCAGCATTGCCGATTGCAGCGCGTCCGTTCTCGAGCATGTTCTCATCGAAGCGGGCTGCACGGTGGCCGTCGTCGAAGCCATGCCGTCAGGTGCCACGCGCCGAGGTGCCGGACGTACAGCGCGCATGGCTTTACTTTTTCTACAATGTAAAGGGCTCAGTCATGGAATCCGCGCTCAGCATAAAAGGACAAGCCACAATTCCGAAGCGCATCCGGGATCATCTTCAACTACGACCGGGCGACCGCATCAAGTTTTTCTTGCATCCGGACGGAACGGTCGTGATCCTCCCGAAGATTCCTGCCTCCAGGCTGAAAGGCATCGTTAGTAGCGC
This sequence comes from Acidobacteriaceae bacterium, assembly GCA_019245255.1. Taxonomy (GTDB): domain Bacteria; phylum Acidobacteriota; class Terriglobia; order Bryobacterales; family Bryobacteraceae; genus Bog-105. Next base: position 2,204 of record JAFARV010000139.1, read on the forward strand.
AAAGGACGCGGATGCGCGCCGCGAGTCAGGGAAAGAAACCCGCAGCTCTTCGCGGGGCGCGCCTGAGGCGACCGCGGCCGTTTTGCGCGGGTTCCTGAAGAGTCGGCGGCGAGTTTCCCTTGACGATTTGGAATCTGCGATTGCAGAAGGCGCCAGCGGCATCAAACGGCGTACCGGTCGCCGATGATTGGTCTGGATACCAATGTTCTCGTGCGCTATCTGGCACAGGATGACGCCGTTCAGTCTGCTCGGGCGACTCGGATTATCGAGCGCCACCTGACCGAGGACCGGCCGGCGTTCATCAGCCTTGTTACTTTGGTGGAAACCGTATGGGTACTTGATCGCCTTTATGGCCAGTCGGATGGTGAAATTGCTGCAGCGATAGAACGAATCCTGCAAGTCGGGGTGTTTGTTGTTCAGAATGAGCAGGAGGCGTTCACCGCAATGGTGGCTCTCAAGACAGGCGCCGGGACATTCTCAGACGCGCTCATTGGGGCGCTTGGCGCGTGTGCAGGATGCACGGCTACGCTCACCTTCGACAAAGGAACGAAGCGATTGAAGCAGTTTCGGCTTTTATAGTTACTTCGACTCTTACTCGCTTCCCGGCTCGGCGTGCATTCTAAATTTGCAGATTGCCGATTGCGCTTCGTTCAGATACGGCGGATCGGAGTTGGCCAGTATCCCGCTTGCACCGTCACTCGGCATTTAACTCGTCCCTCAAGCTCTTCTCGGCTTCTTGGCAAGCTGTAATTATCTGGTCGCGCATTCGTCCTTCGTACTCGCGCCACTCGGCATCTTTGAGGGCCAAAGCGTCAGGTGACCACTCGTCCCGAACGGCTCGTTGCGGGAGATCCTCTACTTCTCCATAGATTGCAAAGAAAGTGAGAAGGCTAGTTCTCAGTTCCGATTCGGCCAAACCCGAGCTCAGCGTGGCAATGACTCCGCACCCGTCCAGTGCCTCGATGTTTCCTGAACGCATTCCCTGGAGGACGGCCACCATCTGGGCCTTTCGTAACCTTACAGCCGCTTTCCGCTGATCCTGTTCCAGTCGGTCAAGGTTGTTCAAGACTGGGATCTCGTCGAATTGCGGAGGCCTGACTTGAGTGACGGTACCGGCATCACAAGCACCTACGCGGATGAAGTTCTCCCTCCCTTGCAGGAGGGAAATGTGGTTGGCTCCTCCTGCATACGAGGGATCATCTCTTTGAACCGGATCGTTCTCCCAGATACAAACAGGGCAGATCTCGTAATCGCAGTCTGTCGAGGGGTCCAACGTCGCAAAGCCGCAACAAGGACAGGCTGCTTGAAGTCTCCTCGCGAGATCAGACATGAGTCACCATCGTAGCGGGACGGAATGAGGCGAGTCCTTTTCGGCTACTGGCCAACATCCAATAACCATTGATCCGGACAATCTCCGAGCATAATCGCTGCCTGGAAACAACCTCGGCCTTAATGCCAGCAGGTTGATAAAACGGCAAACCTCGGCCTTACGTCCCATCCTCCCGATACGGCATCGCCGAGACAAGATATCGCAGCCTCGCATTCACTACGGCCGCTCGCGACGGATCGGACTTGACCTCTTCCAGAAAGCGCTCGATACCCGCGAAAACCGTGCCTACGATTTCCTGGACACCCACGCGAAATGCGCCCGCTCCCAGTTGTTCCGTATCCGCATGGCTGATCACGCGGCACTCTCCGCCTCGGCTCAGCCGCGATTGCGCGCCGCCATGCAGAACGCTGCATCGAGTCGCATATAAATCCCGGCCGCTGATCTCTTCCCGGAAGGCATCGGTCAGGTAACGCTCGGCCCAGGCGATGAAATCCGACCGCATTACGTCGGTCTTTTCGGCAGGCATATGCAGAAATGCCATTGTGTCGATCGCCGAATACGTCAGCACGAGCGCAGCCGGCCAGTGCCCTGCGTCCACGGCCATCTTGATGGGCGATTGGATCCCGCGTTCGATAACAACTCGCACCAGTTCCTCGGAAAGCATCTGTGGTCCCACTGGTTCGACACATTACACAACCGGTATCGTCCTATCTATGTCGTGACCCAGCTCGCCGGCTGGATCTGACCTTTTTTGAGGCATCTACATGCAAGTACGTAACCTGATGACCAGCAACCCGGCTTGTTGTACGCCGGATACCCCCCTCAAGGACGTCGCAGCCATGATGTTGCGCTGCGATTGCGGCGAAATCCCCGTTGTGGACAACCGTAACTCCATGAGACCCATTGGCGTGATCACGGATCGTGACATTACGATCCGAGTGGTTGCCGAAGGGCGCAACCCCTTCGATATGAAGACTTCCGATTGCATGTCGCAGCCCTGCATCACCGTTTCGCAAGACGCATCTATCATGGATTGCATTCGGCTGCTCGAGGAACACCAGATCCGGCGCATACCCGTTGTGGACGAACAAGGAAGGTGCTGCGGAATAGTCTCGCAAGCCGATATTGCGCGCCGAATCGATCACCATGCCGCCGAGGTGTTGAAGGAGGTCTCGATGCCCGCCGAGGCACACCGGCACAAGCAGTAACCACCCTCTGAGCCAGCCTCCGGGCTGGCTCTCCCCGTTACAGCCAAACCCCGGTCCTTCGAAAAACACACGTCGTATGTAGCTGAAAAAAAGATATATGACCAATTTCGAAAGCTTCGAAACGGAGCCGGAAGCGTGAGCGACCTAATCTGGCTCGAACTGTAGAGCAATCCCAATCGAAGGCAACCCAATCGGAGCGGCGAGCGAAGCGACCCGGGGGTCCATTCTACCCGTTTTCGTCCCCAGCTGCGCCGGCCCCGCCAAACCCCCGGTCACAAGCCTCCCAAATAAAGCCATCTCCCACTGTGTCAGCGGCTTACAGCGAAAAATCCATCCCGCAAAGAACGATTTCGCCCTCCCGCGTGCTACGCTCTGGCAGGCTCACTGGAAACCGGCAACGGGCATGGCTGGTTTATGGTGAGCCATTTCTATTTAGGAGCCCACTTCTCATGGCCACGGCCGCCCAACTTGCAGCTAATCGCGCCAACTCACAGAAATCCACCGGACCTCGCACCGCCGAAGGCCTCGGAGCTTCTTCCCAAAACAATTTCCGCCACGGCCTGCGCGGTAAATTCCAGCTCTTCGCTTCCGAAGATCGCGCCGAATACGACGCACTGCTCGAATCATTGCGCGAAGACCATCAGCCCGCCGGCACAACTGAAGACCTCATCGTGCAGCGCATGTCCGAGCACTTCTGGCTCGCCCGCCGCGCCGAACGCTTCCAATTTGAGTCCTCGGAACTCCTCAGCGAGGGCTTGAGCGGCATGGACGACTTCAATGAAGCCATGGCACTATGGATGCGCTACGAGACCACGCACGAACGCGCCTTCTTCAAGTGCCTGAACGAGCTGAATAAATTGAAGGCGGAGCGCCGCAAACAGCAACATCAAGATCAAATTGGCTTTGAACGGCAAAAACAGGCCGAGGCGAACGAGGTCCGCAAACAAGCCGCCGAAATCCGGAAGCAGGCTGACGAATCGCGCAAAGTAGCGGCCGAAACCCGCAAACAGGAACTCCACGAAATTCGGCTTCGTATGGCAAATGCCAAAATCGCCGCGCTGTTAACCAAAAATACTGCACCGGTACATTCAAGCGGAGCCGCGAGCGTGAGCGAGCACAACATAACCGAATCCGCGGCAGCTAACAGCTAGTAGCTAAAAGCTAATAGCTAAAAGCTAATAGCTAACAGGTCTTGCTGCGTCTAACTATTGGACGAACTGCGCTTGTCCCCTGGCGTGGCACAAAAAGTTAAGACACTGTTAGCCGTTGGCTGAAAAGTTCTTGGCCGACGGCGGGCCTGTATTGCAGAATGGCTTCCGGTTGGTGAAGCGGAGGCGAGCGCTGCAGGAGTGCAACTGGCC
>JAFARV010000333.1 GCA_019245255.1 Acidobacteriaceae bacterium
TTCTTGCGCGCAATTACGGTGCCCTCGAAGGCCTGCAAACGCTCCTTGTCGCCTTCCCTAATCTTCACGTGCACGCGAATGGTGTCGCCTGGCCGGAACTCCGGATGAGCCGCCTGGCGGGCGTGCTTGCTAATAAATTTACTGACAAGTGCGTTCTGCATGTTCCTAGTCCTATGATTTCGCTGAGCTGCTGCCGGTCAGGTCCGGTCTGAGCCGCTCCGTTTTCTCGCGCGAGGCAGCCCGGCGCCAGCGCCTGATCTCTTCATGATTCCCGCCCAGCAGCACCTCGGGCACTTTCCAGCCGCGGAATTCCGCCGGTCTGGTGTACTGCGGGCAATCCAACAAAAGCTCCTCACCTCCGCTGAAACTTTCGTTCCGCGAAGAGTCTTCGTTGCCGAGCACGCCCGGCAACAGACGGGCGACCGCATCAACAATCACCGCCGCCGGCAACTCGCCACCGCTTAGCACAAAGTCGCCGACAGAGACCTCCTCATCGGCTAAATGCGCCGCCACACGCTCATCCACTCCCTCATACCGGCCACAGATCAACAGCAGAGTCTCTAGCTCCGCATACCTGCGCGCCGTCGCCTGATCGAACCGCTGTCCCTGTGCCGACAGGAGCACCACCTTTTGCCCCGGAACTCGCTCCGGGAGAATCGATTCGACTGCCTGGAAGATCGGTTCCGGCTTGAGCAGCATGCCCTCACCCCCTCCGAACGGCCGGTCGTCTACAGTTCGATGACGATCGTATGTCCAGTTTCTCAGATCGTGCAGCTGGATCTCTAATCGTCCCGTCTGCCTGGCGCGGCGGATCACACCGTGTTCGAATGGTCCCGCGAAAAACTCGGGGAAGATCGTCACAATGTGGAACGTCATCCGCTTACAATTCCAGCAATCCTTCCGGCGGATCCACCCAAATCGACTTTGTTTCCAGGTCTACCTTTGAGCAAATCGAGTCCACGAACGGAACTAAAACATCCTGGCCGTCAATCGAAACTTCGAGCAACAGGGGACCGCCAAACTGCTGAAAACCCTTCACGGCGCCAATCCGTTCGCCCGTCGCGGCAGCGTAAACCGAACAATCGAGCAAATCGGTCCTGAAGAAATCTCCCTCGGGCAGACTGGCTCGCTCCGACAGCGGCACCCAAATGTCAGCTCCCCGAAGCCGGTCCGCTTCGCCAATCGAATCCACACCGGCAAACTTCACAACCCAGTTATCGTCGTGCTTCCAGGCACGCTCGATCGTGGCTCGCAGATCGGACCCATCGCTCAATCGCACCCACGCACTCCGCAGACTTTCAAGCCGTCCGGGCACATCGGTTTGCGATCGCACGAGGACCTCCCCGCGATTGCCGCGTGGACGAATAATCTCGGCAATGACTACCCGGGGCTGCGAATCTCCAGTCAAGTCGACCGGCTACTCTAAGATCTCGAGCGAGAACCGGCGGTTCATCTTGGTTCCAACCGCGCCCAGCAGCGTTCTGATCGATCGCGCCGTGCGGCCTTGCTTCCCAATTACCTTTCCCAGGTCGCCCTCCGCCACCCGCAGTTCGAAGACAGTGGCGTGCTCTCCTGCGATCTCGTGCACAACAACGCTTCCGGGCACGTCCACTAACGCCTTCGCTATGTCCTCAACCAGCGTTTTCACGCCGTTACTGTCGTCCATTTGTTCTTAAGCTGCGATCTACGCTAGGCGCTCGCTACAGGCTGCTCGCCAGTTGCAGGATTCGCCTTTAACAAGCGGCTGACGGTATCGGACGGCTGCGCTCCGTTTTTCAACCAATACTGAATGCGATCGTGATCCAGGTCTACCTGGGCCGGTTTTGCGATCGGGTTGTAATGCCCCACGACCTCCACGGAACGGCTGTTGCGAGCGCGTTCCCTTTCAATAACCACAACCCGGTAGGCCGGTTTCTTCTTGGCGCCAAACCGCGCCAGGCGAATTGCTAACATCGTTCCTTTTCTTGTCCTTGTCGACCGTCTAAAAGCCCGGAAGGCCCGGAAACCCGGGCAGCTTCATCTTCCCGAGTTTTTTGCCCAGGAAGCCCATCTGCCCAGTCAGACTCTTCATCATTTTACGCGCTTGCGCGTATTCCTTGAGAAGATTATTGACTTCCTGAACGCTGGTGCCGCTTCCTTTCGCGATGCGGCGCCGTCGGGAACCATTGATAATCATGTGATTGCGGCGCTCCTTCGGCGTCATGGAGTCAATGATGGCCACCACACGATCGATCTTCTTCTCATCGAGATCGGCGTCTTTCAGGTCCTTTAGCGGGCCCACCTGCGGCATCATTTTCAGGATGCTGCCGAACGAACCCAATTTGCGGACTTGCTTGATTTGGTCCCGGAAGTCTTCGAGTGTAAATTCGTCACCG
>JAFARV010000606.1 GCA_019245255.1 Acidobacteriaceae bacterium
GAGTGAGGATGTCGACTTTACCGTCGCCGTCAATGTCGGCCATACCAACTCCGTGGCCATCCTGGTCGTGGCCGCCGACATGATGGACGCGCGGCTCCGGGCCTGAGAAATCAACCCAGATCACGCCGGAGCGGCCGTAGTGCGCGAGTGCGAGATCGGGCACGCCATCGCCGTTGATATCGCCTAACGCACCGCCCTCGGTTTCGATGGAGTGCGTGATGAAGTGCTTCGGCCAGGGTGCATCCAGTTTCTTGGGGTTCTCGTACCACCACAAGCCATCGGTCTGCCAGCCGGTGGTCACCAGATCGGGTGCGCCGTCGTGGTTCACGTCAATCGCCCACTCGCCGCAATCGGAAACGAATTCGCCGATGATGTCGACGGTGCGGTACTGATGGCGTTTCCACTCGCCTCCGTTTGGACCGGGATTTTCATACCAGTAAGCGCCGCTCATAATATCGGGCCTACCGTCGCCGTTCACATCGATGGTGGTGATGCCTTCGGCATGATCGGAACCGAGCTGGTGAACGAAGTAGGGGATCTGCGGCACGCCGCCGGGACCGTCGCCCGGTTGTACCTTCTTTTCCTCCTGGAATGCAAAGACCGCACCAAAAGCAGCCAGGGCTGCCAGTGAAAGGACGAACCATCGCGTCTTCATTGCTTTCATCAACAAATATCACCGCACCGCTGAATGCGTTGACGTGGAAGCTATAGTCATAAGTGGCAAATGCCCGCCTGAGCATGGAAACCTTCACGACTGTCGCGATTATCGCTAAGCCGAATGTCCATGAAGCCGCCGTGATTGTGCCAACTCTTCTCGATTGGCTGCGCGAGCGGAATTTGCGCTTCCGGTGCGATGAAGAGGCGGCTCGTTATGGCGGAGTCGATCAGTTCTATGCGCGCCAGGAATTGGCGGAAGGCGTCGATTTGATGATCGTGCTCGGCGGGGACGGCACACTCCTGTCAGCGGCACGCGTTGTCGGCGGGCGCGACATTCCATTGTTTGCCGTGAATCTCGGGCACCTGGGGTTTTTGACATCGATTACGGTGGAGGAGCTGTTTCCGGAGCTCGAGCGTTCCCTTCGCGGTGAACATCGGATTGGCGTGCGGCGCATGCTGGACTGCGAACTGGTGCGCGAAGAAAAAACGATTGCACGTTATTCCGCGCTCAACGATATAGTCATCACGAAATCGATGCTGGCGCGGATGATCGATCTGGATACGCATGTCGACAATCATTTTGTCGCGGCATACAAGGCCGACGGTCTGATCATTTCGACGCCGACGGGTTCAACAGCGTATTCACTGTCGGCGGGAGGGCCGGTGATCTTCCCGTCTGTGGCCGCGGTTTGTCTGACGCCGATCTGCCCGCACATGCTGACAAACCGCCCAGTGATCGTGCCCGACACAGCGGTGGTCCAGATTCTTTGCCGGGGTGGTGAGGAAGGAACCTACCTGACCATCGACGGGCAGGTAGGTGAACCGATGCAAAAGGGCGATCGTGTCATCTGCAGATCGTCCAAAAACACGGTAAAGCTCATTCGACCGCCGCGAATGCTTTTCTTCGACGTGCTGCGAGAGAAGTTGAAGTGGGGAGAGCGCTGAGCGTCGCCTGTCAGTGAACAGACGCAGCTAAGCGTTTGCCGGAAGCCTCGCGCGTACTACGGAGGGTAGACAGCAGGGAGTCCTGCGGTTGCTTGCGGATGTACGGGCCCACCATCCAGCCAAGCCCTCGGGGGACACTGCGGGACAAGGATAAGCTCCTGCATTCAACGAGAACGCCGCCGTCTGTCTCTTCGAATGCCCAGTAGGCATACAGACGCCATAAGAAGCCAAACCCCTCGCCAACGGGCAGAGCGCGTTCATCGGACTGATCGGCATGATCCACCTGGATAACGTTCTTCGCGTAGGCGCGACAGATCCATTTGCGTGGCGCGACCCGTTCGTAGTGGGTATCGTCGACGATGTCGAAGACAACCGGCACAACTTCAGTCTTTCTCTCGATGCGCCAGGAACCGACAACGTGATCGCCGTCACTGCGCAAGAGCCGGGAGCGAGTAACGTCCTTGTACAGCCCCGCATGGTGATCGAAATCCTTCAGCACGGCAAAGACGGACTCGATGGTTGCGTGTGGAATGAAAACATCTCCGATCCAGTCGTGAGCAAGGCCATCAGGAAGGTCGACAGGGTTGTTGGACGATGCGGGTTCAACGAGAATCTCGCCTTTGATCACGCGTTGCATCGCAGACGGATTGTTGTCGATTGCGAGAAGCGATTGTTTTCCGTGCCAGCGCCCGGAAAGCCTGGCCTCAACGTTGCGCGCGTATGACTCGAAAGCAGCGGCGGTAGTGGGTTTCAAGGAGGTCATGAATTGAGCTGAGGCGGGCGCACATGAAGCGAGTCCACACGCGAAGAATGCGAATGCGCGCATGGCGTGCCAGACGGATGAAGCGTGCGCGACTTTGCAGTCAGCGATCATGCACAATAATTTCGATGCCTGTCGACGCGACGGAGGTTCCCAGTTTTGACCTGGCCGGAAAAATTGCGATGGTTACCGGCGCGGCTCGTGGGCTCGGACGATCGATTTCAATTGCGCTCGCCCATGCGGGAGCGGAGATCGCACTGGGGCTGCGCAAGATCGATGCCGATCAAAACTTGACCGCAGAGATCGAGAAGATCGGGCGGCGGGCGCTACCGTTACAGCTTGATGTAGCGCACATGGACCAGATTGCGACGGCCGTCGATAAAGTTATGCAGCACTTTGGACGCATCGATGTGCTTGTCAATAATGCCGGGATCGCGCCCGACAATCTTGCGGAGAACGTGACGGAAGCGGATTTCGACCACACGCTGCAAGTGAACTTAAAGGGAACGTTCTTCATGAGCCAGGCGGTGGGGAAGGTGATGATACGCCAAGGCTCGGGGTGCATTATCAACATGAGTTCGCAGGCGGGATTTATTGCGCTTCCGACCGAGTCTGTTTACTGCATGACAAAGGCTGCCATCGCGCACCTGACGAAGTGTCTGGCGATCGAGTGGGGCAGGTACGGGATTAGAGTGAATGCGGTAGCTCCGACGTTCATTCGCACACACGGAACCGAGCCGGCGTTAAGCGATGCGAAGTTCCGAGACGAAGTGATTGAGCGCATTGCGGCATTGCATCGGATCGGCGAGCCGGTTGAGGTTGCCGGAGCCGTGGTCTTTCTGGCGTCGCCTGCGGCTTCGCTCATCACCGGGCACACAATGCTGATCGACGGGGGATGGACCGCCCGATAGAAACAGTTCAGTTGTGATGTAATCCCATTGAAAGAGGGAGACATGGCGAGCACTATCTGGCGCGGTTACATTACATTCGGACTGATTTCGGTACCGGTCCGGCTCTTTCGCGCCGCCCGCGCGGAGCGGGTGAGTCTCAGAAGGCTTTACCGGCATGAGCCGTCATCTGGTCCGCAGCCAACGGCATGGCCGGCAGATTTTGAGTCTGAGCCGGAACCGCCGACCTCACGGAAGGCGGGGAGCGTTGCAGAAGCGCCGAAACCGATGTTGGTCCAGGCGTCGCGCGCACCCGTGCAGCAGCAGTCCGAACCGATACTCGAGCCGGTGCGGCAGGCGTCGATTCGTCGCGCGTCAGAGGAGGTGTTGCCGGAAGAGTCGGTCGTAAAGGGCTTCGAATTCGAGAAGGGCCGCTATGTCGCGCTCGACAAAGAAGAGCTGAAGAGTATTGCTCCGAAGACCGCGACCGAGATGCAGATCGAGGAGTTCGTCAGCCTCGCTGATATCGACCCGGTGTACTTCGAGACTTCGTACTACGTTGTGCCGGAGCAGGCGGGCGAGAAGGCGTACGCGCTGCTGTACAAGGCGTTCCAGACGTCGGGCCTGGTGGCGATAGCACAGTTTGCGATGCACAGCCGGGAGCATGTAGTGGTGCTGAGGCCGGGCAAAACGGGAATCATCGCACACACGATGTTCTACAGCTCCGAGGTACGCGGCGATGAGGAGTACCGGGCGGAGACGAGCAGTGTGACTGCCAGGGAGCTTCAACTGGCGGAGACGCTGGTGAAGTCCTTAGCCGGGCCGTATGAGCCTGAGAAGTACCGGGACAGTTATCGGGAGAAGCTGGAAGCCCTGATCGCGCAGAAAGTGGCCGGCAAGCCGGTAGCCGGGCCAGAGAAGACGGTACGGGCGAGTACGGTAGTTGACATTACGCAGGCGCTGGAGAGGAGCCTGGCAGCGCTGAAGAAGCCTGCGGCATCGGAGCAGCCGAAGAAGACCGAGGCGGCCAAGCAGGCGTCCGGAGGGCGGAAGAAGGCCGGGCGCAAGGGCGCGGGCGGGTGAGGCAATGCTAGGATGTAGGTCCGCATGCGGCTGGGCATGTTCAGATCGGCATTCTCGGGTGTAATCGCTATCACCTTTGCTTGCTGCACACTGCTGGCCCAGAGCATCGATTCGTCGAGTCCTAAGGAGCTGTTCCAATACGGGCAGCGCTGTTTAGCAGAAGGCAGGAATGCCGAAGCCGAACGCGTGTTCGATCGCCTGCTGAGCGGCGGCCTGCACACCGCGTCGGTTTATACGAATCTGGGCGTCGCCTATCTTCGCAGGGGAAAGTTCGACCGTGCCATCCAGGTTCTGACGCAAGCCAAGCAGCTTGCTCCGGGAATGGTTGGCATCGATCTGAATCTCGCGCTGACATATTACAAGCAGCGTGAGTTTAGAAAGGCTGTGCCCTATTTCGCAACAGTCATTTCCGCGGAGCCCTCCAATATGCAAGCTCATTACCTGAAGGGCGTGTGCCATTTCATGATGGATGACTTCGGCTCCGCTGTTACGGAACTGGAGCCGTTGCAGAACCGCGCGCCCGCAGATCTCGAGTATCTATTTATGCTGGGCATTTCGTACGGAAAAATCCGCCGTTCGCAGGATGCACAGCAGATTTTTTCACAATTGGTCCAAGCAGGCAGCGATACTCCACACTTGCATTTGTTGCTGGGCAAAGCTTACCTCGCATTAGGTGATTTCGAGAAAGCCCAGCGCGAACTCGTGAAAGCTTCAACAGCACGCCCCGTTCTGCCTTACTCGCATTACTATCTGGGTCTGCTTTATGAAAAATCAGGCAAGCTTGATGCGGCTTCCGCTGAGTTTCGGAGGGAAACGAAAATCAGTCCAAACGACACTTGGCCCTATGAAGATCTGAGCCGGATCGACCTCATTCAAGGCGATCCCGACGCTGCGATCTCTGTGTTAAAAATCGGTCTCGAACATAATCCGAACGCTGCTACTCTGTATTCGGCTCTTGCCAAAGCCTACCTGCAAAAATCGCAGGCGAAGCTGGCGGCCGCACAACTCGAGCGTGCTGTCTCCTTGGAGCCAGGCAACGGCAACTACCATTACCAATTAGGCTTGGCTTACGTGAAAGCGGGACGAAAGGAAGACGGAGATGCCGAAATGGCGAAAGCTCGCCGCCTTCAGGAAGACGTCCTGAAAGGACAAATGGAGGCACTCTCCCGCGATTGTGGCGTCAATTGCGAGCAGCCCACAGACCGGTAAGAGTAGCGGACTGAATCTCGCGGAACGGAAGAGCCGTGATGGCAAACGTTTCGCGAAGCGTCAGAAGCTGCGTCACATTTCCTGGACTGCTGTCTGGCATATCCGGTCGAAAAAATCTTGGACCGGTGAACCTATTGTTACCGGAGTTTCCGCTTAGTTTCTTGAAGGCCAGCTTATCGTTTCAAGAGTTAGGGGAAGGTACCGGACTGCTATGCAAAAACAAGTGCAAGGTTATGACGCCACACAGGCCGTGCCACCGGAATGTGTCCCGCAAGAT
>JAFARV010000657.1 GCA_019245255.1 Acidobacteriaceae bacterium
CGTGTTCTGCCGGCTCGATGCTTTGAGGCCAGTGCCCGTTCTAAGCACGCCCGGCGTATTTTCGATTGTGAGCCACGGTTGCGTCCCGGTCCCGGTCCCGGATGCAGAGATAGAAGGCGTGCGACGTATGTCGTTAAATCGGGTCGAACCTTGTCCTTGGCCCTACGTCTCACGCGGACAGAATGTCTACGTTCAGTCGGGCCCGCTGCGTGGGCTCGAAGGAGTTATCGTGGACGACAGACATGAGACCTGGTTGGTTGTCTCAGTTCATCTTCTGCAACGCTCCATCGCTACGAAGATCGAGCGGGGCTGTATTCGCGGCTCAGATGAATGGTCGGCACCGAAGTCGAGGTGCTCGGGTCTTTAGCCGTGTACAGCCTCGGAGATCGTGGCGTGTACAGGGGGAAGATCCCGTCAGTGTCGGACGCTTTAAATAGAAAATGCGCGCGGATTAATGAAACCTGCATCATGCGATGGGTTGAAAGTGCGCATGACGGAATGACCGACAGTGACGGTTTCGCTATTTTGGCGCTTGAGGGCCGACCCCAAGTTCATTCGGGGCACGAGTCGGCCGTCTTCTCCGAACTGTAAGCGACATCATCAAGCGCTTCGATCCAGCGGTGACATATTCAAATCTGCTCATCAGTTTGCCTGGCCGGAAAACATGACTGCACGCCCACACCCGTAATTTGCGCTCTTGGGCGTAGTAACCTATGCGGGCTATGCTTGTTTCAGGGAGACACATATCAGACACCCACAAGGTTCTGAGCCACGAACCTGGGATGTACACGGTTTTTGAAGATGCGCGGTTTGCATCTTCGCGTCAGCCTGCGACTCTTTGTACCGATCCGATAGCTTAGCTCAGAAGATGATTCGTTCGGATTTGGTCCTCGTGGCAGTCGTGCCAGCGACCATTCGAAGCGCGATGACGCAAAAGAGGCAAAATGACCGATCTTTATGATGCGATGTTGCAATGTCTTTGCAACGCACAAAAGCAGCTTGGAGAAGCGGGTGGATCTGGGATATCCGTGATGCTGATAGGTCCGGACAAGATTGTACGGCATGGATCTATAGCCGCACGTTCCGACGAGCTGTTGGAGGACGTGCTCCTGTGCGCGTGGGACATGTTGCACAAAATGAACCCAGACGCGACCCCCGACGCGTTTGCGCAAGCTGCGTACGGAACGGCGTTGCGGAGCGAAACAGAAGGACCAGTCGTGTTAAGCATCTTGCAGGACCACGCGATGAACGAATAACGACAAGATCATGCACAGCGGGCCTCCGATGCTTTGAGGCCATATCCAGGGAGGACATTGAGTTTGAATGTGACTGCAACGAACGTAATCGTCGCCCAGACTCGACCCAGCACAGTGTGCTTTGCACCAAGTGCCGGTTCGCGTCAACAGCCCGCAAGTCGCGCACCAGATCTGTCTCAGACGAGCTGAAAGTCAGTTGACAAATGTAAGCACGCCCTTCATATTAGATAATGCTTCGCTACGGGATTCAACGGAGCGGAGAGCTTCTCAGTTCGCTGAGATGTACCGTAGCAGGGCGAAGCTTTGCCTTACATTTGCCATACGTGAGCGTCGTTTTGTGGCGTATTCCTCGTTTACTTCCTCGCATTACAGCTCAGCGACTACCAGTTGTTTTCTGTACTGTTCCGCTATTGCCGGGAAAGATTTGGGATCGAGACTCTTAACGTGAGGCGAGGTTTTCTAGAGAAGCCGCCAAACAAGGCAGGGCTACTCTGAATCAGTGAAGGTGTATCCCAGCAGAAAGACGCCGACACGAAGCGGCGGTTGCTGCGAAGATGTCCATCAAATCTCGAACGCACGCTGTTACATTCCGGCTAGGCGACCGGCAGTATCAAGAACTGGTAAGAGCGGTTGAAAGCCAAGGCGCGAGAAGTGTTTCTGACTTCACTCGCACGGCAGCGCTGGCACGCATCGTCTCGAATCAGTCCGAGCACTTTGTTGAACGTGAATTGGACGACATCGTTGTCCAGCTCGAGGCACTGGACGCCAGAATTCGCGAACTGAGACGCGGAGTTCGTCGAGTATCTGCCGTGTCCAGACCCATCGACGAGTAAACTCCGATCCGGTACATTAGGCGTCCAAGTCCTCCGACCAGCTACTTTTGAATCCAGCGAAGGTGTATCCAGCAGAAAAGACGCCGACACGAGGCGGTGGTTGCTGCGAACATGTCGATCAAATCTCGAACGCACGCTGTTACATTCCGGCTAGGTGACCGGCAGTATCAAGAACTGGTAAGAGCGGTTGAAAGCCAAGGCGCGAGAAGTGTTTCTGACTTTACTCGCACGGCAGCGCTGGCCCGCATCGTGTCGAACCAGTCCGAGCACTTTGTTGAACGTGAATTGGACGACATCGTCGTCAAGCTCGAGGCACTGGACGCCAGAATTCGCGAACTAAGACGCGGAGTTCGCCGAGTATCTGCAGTGTCCAGACCTACAGATGAGTAAACTTCGACTCGCAACCTGAGCACACAGTGAGTCGCATAGAGACCATCCGGAATGTCATTGTCATCGGCGTTATTCAGCACATTTTGTGCGATTGCTTTGTTCGTTTCGCAGCGACCAGTCACAGCGGCGGAGCGGCGAGCTAGCGAAGTATCCCCAAACGGGACAACTGAAGCGCAGAAATTGCTCAAGCCGGGAGCAGTATCTCCGGGGGACAGAGCGGCAGACTATGTGCTCGGGCCAGAGGACCAGATTATTGTGCATGCGTTTCAAGCGCCCGAGATTCCGAATACGGCGGTACAGGTCGGCGGGGACGGATACGTTAACCTGCCGTTAGTCGGGAGGGTAAAAGCAAGCGGGTTGACGGTCAGCAGTCTGGAACAAGAGCTTGCAGCGCGGCTCGGCAATTATATTCGCGACCCCCAAGTTACCGTTCTGGTCGCCGAGTATCGGAGCCAGCCTGTTTCCGTACTAGGAGCGGTAAGTAATCCGGGTGTTGTTCAGCTGAAGGGACGCAAGAACCTACTTGAAGTGATCGCGCTGGCGGGCGGTCTCAAGAGTGAGGCCGGCAGCACGGTGACCATCACCAGAGAGTTAGCCAACGGCCGCATTCCACTGCCCGACGCCTCTGATGACCCGACGGGCAAATTCAGCATAGGCCACGTGGAGATTCACGACGTAATGCAAGCGCAGAATCCGCAGAACAATATTGTGATCCAACGAGACGACATAATCATGGTTGCCCGGGCACGGGTTCTGTACGTGGTGGGTGAGGTCAACAAACCTGGCGGCTATCCGTTTAATGAGCGAGACTCCATGTCTTTGCTGCAAGCCGTGGCCCTAGCAGGTGGACTGACACAGCGCGCGGCGGCGACGAGGGCGAAGATTTTGCACCAAGACACGAGCAGTACGGCACGGACAGAAGTGCCGGCCAATGTTCGTAAGATTCTTGATGGGCGGGCTCCCGACGTTACACTACATCCGGACGACATTCTCTTCATTCCGAATAGCAAGGCGAAGGCAGCCGGCAGCGCGGCCATGCAGACCGCGATAAACATGGCATCCATAGCGGTTTGGAGATTTTAAGAGAGTACCGCTGACTCAAATGGAATCGAACACGAGAGCTATGGTGCCCCCTCATTCCCCAGGTAATCTGGTTACGGCGGAACAATTGCCGACCTGGCCTGCTGAGCCCGGCACAGGTGAGAACTATCGTGGCGAGGGAGACGTCCGATTTCGAGCCATTATTAGACGACATATCAGATGGATCGCGGCGGTTCTGAGTTTCTGCCTCGTTGCCGGCATAGCTGTGACGTATCTCATTCCGCCAACGTATAGGGCCAGGACAGTCCTTGAAGTCCTTGCCGTTAATCGGGATTTCATGAACAACAAAGACATCGATCCGAATATGTCTTTGTCGGCGATGTCTGAAATGGATTCATACGTAGAAACACAAACCAGGCTAATGCAAAGCCGGACCGTTGCCGAACGGGTGGTCACAAGCCTGGAATCGAAAGCTAAGGAGTACGATCTTCAGGAGAAAGGGAGCCGACGGCGATCTTGGCTCGGTCTGCTTCCATCGAAGCCTGAGTCCTTCGAAAGCCAAATTTGGAGCGCTTTGGGCAGCCTAAAAGTCAAGGCCGAGGGGCAATCGAGTCTGATTTCGATCACAGTTACTGCATCCACACCACGCATGGCGGCTGACGTCGCGAATGCAGTTGCCGATCAGCATATGGCAGCACTCCGAGACGCGAGGTGGAGTACAGCAACGCGAACGGCTGAATTCCTAAGCGCGCAGTTGGACGGGCAGCGAAAGATCCTACAGGCGTCAGAAAGCGAGTTACAGGACTATGCCCGGACAACCGGATTAATCTACACTTCTGAAAACGCAAACGAGAGCGTCGCTGCTGAGAAACTCCGTGAAGTACAAACCGACCTGGCAAAGGCGGAAGCTGATCGCGCGGACAAGCAGGCGCAACTGGAATTGGTTAATTCGAGTCCAGTAGATTCTCTGCCACAGATTCTGGATGATGGTACGCTGCGCGACGACAAGAGCCGTCTCACGGACCTGCGACGCCAGCTTGCGGATCTGACGTCCACGCTTACTCCGAACCACTACAAGGTCAAGGAAGTTCAGTCGCAGATTGCTGCGCTCGAGAAGCAGGCACAGCAACAGCGTTCCGCAATTATTCAGCGGATCGAGAACGATTATCGTGCTGCTGCACGGCGAGTGGATTTACACAGGGCCGCGTATCGGAAGCAGCTTGAGCTGGTAACTAACCAGTCTGCGGAGCAAGTCCGGTACAGCATGTTGAAGCGTGAGGTGGATGCTAACCGCGATTTATATCAATCTATGCTTCAGAAGATCAAGGAAGCAACCGTCGTAGCCGCGCTCAGAGCCAGCAATGTTCGCATTGTAGATGCGGCGCAGCCTCCGTATTCGCCTTATGCGCCGAAACTCAAGCTGAATATCGCAGTCTCGCTGTTCGCAGGATGCATGCTCTCTGTTCTGCTTGTCCTATTACGGGAGCGCGCAGACCGGACGATAAGGAGGCCCGGGGAGAGCACAGCGCTGCTGCAGATTCCGGAACTCGCTGTCATTCCGTCGGCGAGGCGTGACGTGCGAGTTCAGCTTCTTAGTAAATCTCACGATCAGCAAGTCCGATTTCGCCGGTTTATCCGCAGAGTCGTTCCCACTGACGAATCTCACGCTTCGAGTGATGTCATCGCCGCCTGGTTGTACACGGCGTCGCTTGTTGCCGAGTCGTTCCGGTCAGCCGTGGCGTCTTTGCTGCTGTGGCGGAGAGACAGAGCGCAGAACCATGAGATCCTCGTAATCACGGGCGCCCATCCGAGCGCCGGAAAGACTACTGCCGTCATAAACCTGGGACTCGGGTTGGTCGAAAGCGGCCGTAGAGTTTTGCTGATCGACGGTGACCTACGAATTCCGCGGCTTGGCAAGATCTTTGGCCTGGATACATGCTCGGGCTTAAGCGACATTCTGAGCCGGGAATTGCCGGCGACTGATGGGAAGCAGTTTATCCGGGACACAGGGTTGCCGGGGCTGCGTATTCTTCCGAGCGGGTCGCAGCCGCGAAACGTCACGCAAATCCTCCATTCGAAAGCGCTGCAACGGTTCATCGATGGGGTAAGGGGCGAATTCGATTTCGTCCTAATCGACTCATCACCAGCGATTCCGTTGGCCGATTCGCGGCTCATTGCACAGCACGCAGACGGAGTCATTTTTATACTTCGCGCAGGTGAGACGACGGCGGAGCAGTTGCTCGCTCTTCGCAAATGCTTCCAGCAAGATGGCACTCGTGTTTTCGGGTCCATCCTAAATGACTGGGATGCCTACGCAGAGGATCCCTCATACGTGAAGTCATACATTCAATACGCCCGCTCTCGGGGCGCATAAAGACGATCCCACAGCAATCGAGACCTGGGACACATTCAGGGGCGCATTCCGGTTATGTACGCGCACGACCGCAGATTGCACGCTATGGTTCAGGTGCTCCTGGACCTGATTTCGCTTGAGCTGGCGTGGTACCTGACCATACATCTGCGGATCCTGTTAAATCCAGTGACCAGCCTCCACGTGACGGCGCAAGAAGCACACGGGTGGGC
>JAFARV010000867.1 GCA_019245255.1 Acidobacteriaceae bacterium
GCTCAGGACACCTTTCTGTTCAACGAAAGCGTATTTGACAACATCGCGTATGGACGCCCTGATGCGAAAGAAGAGGACGTCATTCAGGCTGCGAAGACGGCACTCGCTGATGAATTCATCAGTAAGCTTCCCGATGGATACAGAACGATCATCGGAGAGCGCGGCACGAAGCTAAGCGGCGGTCAACGGCAGCGGCTCGCGATCGCGCGTGCGCTGCTCAAAAACGCTCCAATTCTGATTCTCGACGAAGCTACATCCCACCTCGATACAGAATCGGAGCGTCTCGTACAGGAAGCTCTGCCGGCGCTGATGAAGCGAAGGACGGTGCTCGTCATTGCTCATCGCCTCTCCACCATTCGCCAGGCCCATAAAATCGTGGTCCTTGAAGCGGGAAAAATCGTGGAAACCGGAACGCACGAAGAGCTGGTCGCGCAACGCGGCATATATCATCGCCTGCACGAACTGCAGCACTCGGACGCGAATGCAATTGTCGGCTAGCCTTCGCGCATGCCTCCCTCAGAGGTTTAAGCCGTGAATTCGCCCCCTGCACCTCTGCGCAGCATGACTGGATATGCGCTCGTCCGCCGCGCAACCGCCATCGGCGAATTGACCATCGGCCTGCGTGCCGTAAACCATCGCGGCCTTGATCTGCACTTCCACTTGTCGGGCGATCTTGCACCTTTCGAAAATGCTATTCGAGCGGTGCTGAAACAGAAACTCGCACGTGGTCACGTCGAAGTTCGCGGCTCGGTCGCGCGGACTACGGCAAGCGGCCGGGCCGCTTATAACCGCGACCTGGTCGCAGCGTACGTGGCAGGCTTTCGCGATGCCGCGGCCCAGAACGAACTTACCGGAGAACCTGATCTGAATGTTGCTCTCGCTCTTCCAGGTGCGATCGAGAGTGCAACCGGCCCCGAGAATCTCGACGGCGCCTTCGAAACAGAAGTGGTTGCGTGTGTCGCGGCCTGCGCCGACGAACTGAACGCCTACCGCGAGCGCGAAGGTGCCAGTCTCGTCCAGGAGTTTCATCGCGAATACGCAGGCATCGAAGAATCCAGAATTGCTATTGAAGCCATCCGGGCGACTGCTACAACACAGTTTCAACGACGTCTCCGTGAACGCCTCATGGAGCTACTCTCGCAATCGAGCATATCCGAAGCTCGGCTCGCAGAGGAAGCAGCCATTTTGGCGGATCGCTCCGACGTTCAGGAAGAGCTTGCACGTTTGAGGGTTCACTCCGGCGAACTCAATCGAATCCTCGATCACGGAGGAGAAGTAGGCAAGCGACTCGATTTCCTCCTCCAGGAGATGAATCGCGAAACGAATACAATTCTTTCTAAAACGTCAGGGATCGGAGAAATAGGCCTGACAGTTACCAATCGTGCCCTGGCCATCAAAGCGCATATCGAGAAGATACGGGAGCAGGCACTGAATCTTGAATAGCCACATAGCGGGCGTCAGCGGATGACAACCGTTTTCATCATTTCGGCGCCGTCCGGGTCAGGAAAATCCACGCTTGTTTCGCGGCTCCTCGCAACCGATCCAGATCTTCGCTTTTCGGTTTCCTACACCACCCGGAATCGCCGCGGGAACGAGGTTGCCGGAGAAAGCTACGTCTACATTTCGCGGGACGAATTCGTTCGCCGCATCGCCGCGAACGAATTTCTCGAGCACGCCGAGGTATTTGGGAACTTCTACGGTACGCATCGCGGCGTTCTGGACCAGGCTCGCGGAGAAGGCAAAGATCTGATACTCGACATTGACGTACAAGGTGCGAGACAATTGAAGGAACGAATCCCCGAAGCTGTCAGCATTTTTATCCTGGCGCCTTCTCGGGACATCCTCGAGCAGCGGTTGCGTTCCCGGTCGGAAGACTCGGAGGAAGTAATTCAGCGGCGCTTGCGGGAGGCGGCAAAAGAGATCCGCAATTACCGGCAATACGACTACATTCTTGTCAATCACCAAGTGGAAGAGTCGGTGAGCATTCTCAGTGCGATTGTTCGTGCCGAGCGAGTCCGCCGCGGCCGCATGGAAGACCGGATCCGGCCGATTCTCGATAGTTTCGGTCCGTGCTAAACGCTAGAATACAAAGGAAATTGAATGGCAGATAGACCCAGGCCCAATGCACACTATGCGATTCCGGACGACCCGGACGCAAGTACCTATCGTTTCATTATCGTCGCCGCAAAACGCGCCCGGCAGTTGCAAAACGGCCAGCGCAGCGTATTGCCCGCAACCAACAAGAAACCTACCGTCTTGTCCATGGAGGAGGTCCGTCGTGGGCTCGTGCCGTGGGAAGACCTCAACCAGCCCCTGGAAGTGCCGGCCGAATAATTGAATCTTCATGCGGATCGTCCTGGGCGTAGGCGGCGGTATCGCGGCGTACAAATCGGCCGAGCTCGCACGTCTTCTGCAACAGGCCGGACACGAGGTTCAGGTCGTCATGACCAGGGCCGCCCAGGAGTTCATTCAGCCCCTCACTTTTGCGTCTCTCACCGGACGTAAGGTAGTGACGAGTTTGTTTGAAAAAACCAGCTCGGAGGCGACGCTATCGAGCGCCGTGGAACACGTCGGAGTCGCTCAAGAGAATGATCTTCTCGTGGTGGCGCCGGCCACGGCGGATCTTCTCGCGAAGTTCGAGTCGGGCATTGCCGATGATTTTCTGACCACTCTGTATCTCGCCTTCAAAGGTCCTGTAATTCTGGCGCCCGCAATGAACACCAACATGTGGGAGCATCCGGCCACGCAAGCCAATATCGAAGCGCTTCGTAATCGCGGCTGCTCCATAGTCAATCCTGAAGAGGGATGGCTCGCCTGTGGAACCGTGGGTGCCGGGCGCCTTGCCGATCCTATTCGCATCGCCGAGCACGTCGATTCGTTCAGCCGATTCAAGCGTGA
>JAFARV010000966.1 GCA_019245255.1 Acidobacteriaceae bacterium
CTGGGGTCCCATTCTGGCCGAAGAGACGGTAATTGCACATCAACACCAAAATACTGAGAAGCAATGTCACGAGCCGGAATCTGATCATTCGGAATGAGCCGCCTTAGTTACACAGTATATGAACTTTGTGGGCCGTGTGGATCACGCAGACCGGGCAACTTCCTTCGCGCGAAATTTCGCGATACGTCCGATTAACTTAGTGGGAACCGGGTCCGACAACAGAAACCGAATCGTGCCCTTGCTGACCGTATATGCCGCAAGCTGCCCCGGTAATGCCGCCACCAGACGTTCGCTTGCGGGATACAGCGAATAATGACGCTTCCAGGCAGCAACATAAACGACGATGCTGCCATGCAGTTTGTAAGCAGGTATCTTGTACGAGATCACCTCTTCCGCATCCGGCAAGGCCTTGCGGATCGTGCTCCGGACGTGCTCCAGTACGGCCTGCACTGCCTCGGGTTGGCCCGCAATGTATTCATCCACTGTGCTCGGCATCGATGTCCTCCCAACCTAGATCATTCCCTCTAATCGGACGTAACTCGCTTCCATTCCATGTTCCATGCCGGTAGCAAGCATCGCCGATCGAGTCTGTGCATCGGGCAAAGTCATTCGTATTGTCATCAGCGTGCCTGCGCCGTCGGGATCGAACCTCGTTTCAACATGATTGTCGGGAGTAGGATCTGGCAGGTGCATCCGTTCGACATGAACGATACGGCTATAAGGGTCCAACGCGACGTATTCGCCCGTCAAATAGAATCCATGCCCTTTGCCATCCGCCCACTCGTAGCGGAACTTACCGCCTGGCTTTGCCTCATTAATACAGACGGGCATTGTCCAGCCTTCAGGGCCAAGCAGCCATTTCTGGATCAGTTCCGGATCGGTATGGGCGCGATAGACGGCTTCCGGAGACGCATTGAATCGCCTCGTCACTATCACGTGGGTATCGCCCTCAGTCTTCAGCGTCAACTTACTCATCGTTTGTCTCCTCTTTTCTTCTTCGGTTCTTCCATGCCGGCCAGAAGCTGGTCCAGCCGGTCGTAGTTCCTCTCGAGCGCCTTTCGCAACATTGCGAGCCAGTCGTCCATTGCTTGAATCCCGGCCTTGGAGAGACGACGGGGCCGCCTGGTGCCCTCGACACGGCGTGTGACGAGCCCTGCATTCTCAAGCACCTTCAGATGTTGAGAAATCGCCGGCTGGGTCATGTCAAACGGCTCGGCCAATTCCAATACGGTCGCTTCTCCCTTGGCCAGACGCGCAAGAATTGCCCGGCGCGTTGGATCTGCCAACGCAGAAAAGGCAGCGTCGAGATTCAACTGCTCCTTCATAGACTATAGCTTATATAAGTGCCTCCTTATTGTCAAGCGGAAAACGTGTGGCCCAGTACTCTTCGCACATGACAGCTGTTTTCGCCAGGGCAGACACACCGGTTGGCTATGCTGGTTTCGGCGCGATTAACTACACAGGCTCTCGCCGCGTCAGTGCCAATACTTCGACAATTTCCTCGCTATGAGAAGACATATCCGCTGGCTTTCCATCCGATCGACTCTCGGGCCCTGCTTGCTTCTTCTTCTGGCGGGAGCTGCAAAACCCCAGACGATCGTCGTGGACGCTGCAGCCAATCACGCCGTCAATGCGTTCAGTCCATTCAGGGCTTTGGGAGGAGCGATTGACCGGCTGCGCGGCGGACCCACCAAGGAGGACAACGAGAGAAATACGGAACGGCTGCTGACCGATCCGGTGCTAAAGGAGATGCTCGGCGCAGGCTGGCAGACGGTCACCTATCGGCAGAACACGGAATTGATGATCGAGGCCTGGCATTGGAACGCCCGCGGTACGTGGAGCAACGCGGCTAAGCAAGAGGGCTACTTTATCGGCAGTCCCGAACCAACGGACGAGAAGATCATGCACTCCTGGGCGTATCCGTTGCCACATCGAGGCGCCACGCTCGGAGATGGCAATGGCTGGTCTCGCTTAACGGACGGGAATTTGCAGTCTTACTGGAAGAGCAATCCGTATCTGACCGAGCCCTATACCGGCGAAGACGATTCGCTGCACCCGCAATGGGTAATGATCGACCTCGGGTCCAAGATAAATGTGAATGCCATAAAAATCGCCTGGGCAAACCCGTACGCAACGCGCTATATCGTGCAGTTCTGGACCGGGGAGCTCGAACCCTTTTACCAGGGCATTAACAAGGGCACATGGCAGGCCTTCCCTATGGGCACAGTTACCGACGGAAAAGGCGGGACGCCGGCCGTGAAGCTCATGAACTGGACAATTCCCGTCCGTTACCTGCGGATCTGGATGACACATTCTTCTAACACATGTGACACGCACGGTCCCGAGGACAGGCGTAATTGCCTTGGATATGCAATCAACGAACTGTATGTGGGAACGATAACCAGCGATGGGCGTTTCACCGATGTCGTAAAGCATGTGCCAAGCCGGCAACAAACGATCACCTGGCCTTCTTCGGTGGATCCCTGGCATGCAGCGTCTGATCTCGACTACGGCAGAGGCGATCAGATCGGATTCGATTTCTTTTTTACTTGTGGAGTAACTCGGGGCGTGCCGGCGATGATCCCGATCGCAATTCTGTACAACAATCCTGAGGATGCAGCGAATGAGATCGCATATCTCTACAAGCGAGGATATCCGCTCGCCGGTATCGAAATGGGTGAGGAGGCAGACGGACAACGTGTACTTCCGGAAGACTACGCCACGCTGTACGTGCAATTTGCAAGAGCTATCCATAAGTTAGTTCCGTCAGCCCGTTTGGGCGGACCATCTTTTGAAGGAACCGAGGGAGATGTCGATTCGTGGGCGGACGCGAACGGGAGGGTGTCGTTCCTTGGCCGTTTTGTCGATTACCTGAGAGCGCATAATGCCCTGAATGATTTTGCTTTCTTTTCGTTCGAGCATTATCCGTGCGGTGCCGGAGGAGGAGAAGGCAAGATATGCGCTGACTGG
>JAFARV010001031.1 GCA_019245255.1 Acidobacteriaceae bacterium
CTGTTGACACCATTGATGCGACATATGATGCTCGATCAGCTTTGCATAGCGGCTGCGCAATGCGTCATCCTCGAAAGGGTACATCTGAACCAACTGATTCTTCGTGAGATCAAAGACGTGTATATGAAGCGGGTGTACGGACATGAAGTGGATTTCGCTGCCTTCGACGATCGCGTAGTCAGCCCCCATCAAGCCAATAAGCCAGCCAGATAGGGCGACCTTATAGTTCAGCTCTGATGTTAGGAGAATCAGACATCCGGCCGATGGATTGTAATGCGTGTTGATATAGACGACGTCATGATATTCGCGTATAGCGAGCGCAGATCCGAGGCAATCCATGTGTATCTTACCCTGAAAAAGCGCATTGATGTCTCGGATGTCAGCACGTTTGAGAACTTGAGACTGACGATCGTATCTTACGACGTGAAGTGAAGGCTTAAGCGAGCCCGATCCATCGTCCACATAGTACGCCAAAAGGAATGGATCACCCTTATTTACAGCGAAACTCGTGATGCCCTCGTTCAGCTCAACCGCATCGAAGTGATTTGTCGACACGTCCCCTTCACGAAGTGTGCGCCCAAGTGTTTCGGGAGGCGGAATACCAAGCGAGAAAGCCACGTCCACGGTAGTTTTGACGGCGATGGGCTTGCCATCTTTGGTGAAAGGCTTATATTTCCATTGGCTCACTGCGTCGTACGCGGCGCGGGCCGCGCGTTATCAAGTACTGCCCTTTGCGCGGGTCGATCAGCCGGACGTACGACTGATTTCACTGGACGGGAACCCGGCGCCTCCGCCGAATGTGGACCGCGGCTTCGATCCGCCGCGAGAGACCACTCCAGCCGCCCCAGTGCTATGACTTGCTCTCGCTTGTCCTGCGTTCGGCTCGATTCCAATCCCTAGCTTCCCGTCCCAATGCCCCGCTTCCTAAAGCGGACAGATCATCTGTTAATTCAACCGGACAGATCGTATGTTAACGACACACACCCGACCCGCAGGACTTGCGCCGATCCATAAGTTCGTTTAAGATCAACCGGATGCTCAGGCCAAATACCATCCCTCGCCGCCACCTTCTGCTTTTATTTGCTTCCTTATCCCCGTTTCCCAAATTGTTCGCCGATTCATCAGACGACCCGTTGCATTTTGTCGCGAGGACCATCGATGGTGAAAAGCTCACGACCGATGCATTGCGGGGCAAGGTTGTACTCATCGAGTTCTGGGCTACCTGGTGCCCGTATTGCAAAAAGGAAGAGCCGATACTCGACCGGCTGGGTAAAGAATTCGAAAAGGACGGGCTTGTCATCCTGGCCGTGGATATGGGGGAGCCGAAGCATCGGGTGAAGAAATATCTTGAAGACTCGCCGCGAACGTCGAAAATCGTCCTCGCGCAGGACACCACCTTGGCCGCAATATGCGATGCCCACTCATATCCGATGTACGTATTGCTTGATCGTGATGGCCGCCAGATCGGAGATCAGCATGGAGCCGCAGGGGAAAAGGCTCTTCGCAATCTGCTAAGCCGGGCGGGACTTCGAAGTTAGCTCGGAAGCCCACCGGCCTGATATCGCCTGCATTCGCCGCGCCGCCTCAAGCAGGTTTTCAATCGAGTTGGCGTAACTGAAGCGTATATACCCGGCCCCCATCTCTCCGAAGGCTTCGCCGTTCAGGCATGCCACTCCTGCCTCTTCGAGCAGCAGGTTTGCAAGAGTACTCGAAGACATTCCCGTGTTCTTCACATTCGCATATGCATAGAATGCGCCTCCGGGCGGGTTGCAGTGAAACCCTGGAATCTCGTTCAACGCCGCGCAGAATGCATCCCGACGAGTGCGAAACTGCCGGATCATGTCCTCGACTTCAGTTTGGTCGCCGGTCAGAGCGGCGATTGCCGCGCGCTGGGTAAAGCTTGCGGTGCAGGAATTGGAATTCACCATTAACTTATTGACAGCTTCCACCAGCCAGTCGGGCATCACTCCGTAGCCGATCCTCCATCCCGTCATGGCATAGGTCTTCGAGAAGCCATCGAGAACCACAGTCTTTTCCGGCATTCCCGGCAGGCTCGCAATTGAAAAGGGTGGATCGGGCGTGTAGAAAATTCGTGAATAGATTTCATCCGACAGAACAAGGACATCGCGCTCACGAAGCATGTCGGCTATGGCGCGAATGTCGCTTTCCGGGATTATCCCTCCCGTCGGGTTTTGAGGTGAGTTCAGGATCAGCAGCTTAGTCTTGTGCGTGAGACGGTCGCGCAGCATGTCAAGATCCAGGGAGAAGCCGCGGCCTTCGACCAGCGGAATCGGCACCGGCCGCGCATCTAAAAATCGGACCATCGATCGGTATATCGGGAAGCCGGGATCGGGATAAATCACCTCGTCTCCTGGCTCAAGTAATGCCAGCATGACGAAAAACATGATAGGCTTCCCGCCCGGTACCACACACACATGTTCAGCCCCAACCGTGACATTGCGTGTCCGTGACACGTACGCAGCAATAGCCTCTCTCAGTTCCGGAAATCCCTGAGTCGGTCCATAGTGGGTCCAGCC
>JAFARV010000022.1 GCA_019245255.1 Acidobacteriaceae bacterium
GCTCTCTAGACTTGCCCGAGCAAACACCAGGATCCAGTTTGAATCAGTCACAGCCATCAACTTCACAACCGGACTTTCGTCTGCAAACGAATGAGATTATTTCGGCGTTCCGGCGGGACCGGAATGCGTTCGGGTATCTGGAAGCACGCACACGCCTGGTGGACAGCGCCGTTCAGAGCGCAGTCAGCGACCATCTGCAGCCAAAGCTCAATTCGAAGTTTGCCATGACGGCGGTCGGAGGTTATGGACGCCGCGAGTTGTTTCCACATTCGGATGTCGATCTGTTACTGCTCTTCGAGACGGAGCAGGACCTGGCGGACAGTAAAGACGCGCTGTCCGATTGCTGGCGGGTGCTGTGGGATGCCGGACTACGAATCAGCCATTCTGTCCGGACCATCAGCGAGTGTTGCCGGTTGAACGATCAGAACACGGAGCTGCACATCAGCTTGCTCGATTCGCGCTTCGTGGCGGGCGATTCGAGCCTGTTTGTGTCCCTTTCCACTAAGCTCCCGGAGTTCTATGCGCGTCAAGGGAGTACTTTGACGCGCCGTCTGGCTGAGATGACACGACAGCGGCATACAAAATTCAACAGCACTGTTTATCACCTGGAGCCGAATATCAAAGAAGCGCCCGGCGGCATTCGCGACATTCACCTCTTGCGGTGGCTTTCGCAGCTGAACCCTCAGCACCAGGCGATTACGGAATCGCTGACTGAGTTAGACGGCGCGCGCGAATTTCTATTCGCCATCCGCTGTCTTTTGCATGCCGAGACGGGACGGGATAACAACCTGCTCACGTTTGAATTGCAGGACCGGGTGGCTGAACTACTGCCACCGAAGCCTGCCATTCCCGAGGCCTGGATGAGGCAATACTATGCGAGCGCCCGGCAGATCTTTCAGCCGGTGTTGCGCGCGTTGGATCATGTGGAGGCGCAAGACCCTTCGCTGCTGCGGCAGATTCGGGACATGAGGTCGCGTTACTCGACGTCCGAGTTTACGGTTTCGAGAGACCGGGTGTACCTGCGGAACGCGCCTGAGACGCTCCGATCTGCCGATTCGCTGTTCGCTCTGTTTACGTTCGTTGCGCGGCACGGCCTCAAGTTGTCATGGGATGCACAGCGGCGGCTCCGGTCCAGCTCGCATCAGCTCGAAGCCGCGATTAGGGAACATCCACCGGCGCGCCAAAGCTGGCGGGAGTTGCTGTCCCAACCGAACACCGCGCTTGCTCTGCGGGAAATGCAGGAAACCGGATTTCTGGGGATTGCGATTCCTGAATGGCTGGAAATCGACAGTCTCGTGGTGCGTGACTTCTATCACCGGTACACGGTTGACGAGCACACGCTTGTCGCCATCGAGGCGATTGATCAGTTGTTGGCAAACAAGCAAGGGACGCCCAAGAGGTTCCACGATCTCGCCGAGGAAGAGGACGATCATGCAGTCTTGCGCTTCGCCTTACTGCTGCATGACATTGGAAAGGGTACGATGCCCGGCGATCATGTCCGAGGCTCGCTTGAAGCGGCCGAGGCGATCATGACGCGAATGCTGGTGCCGGCGAACAAGCGGCAGGAAGTGAAGTTTCTGATTGAGCATCATCTTGATCTTTCGCAAGTGATGAACGGCCGCGATTTGGAAGATCCTGCAACGGCGCGGCATTTAACTGCCAGAGTTGGAACGCAAGAGCGGCTTCGCAGGCTGGCGCTTCTGACCTATGCCGACATCAGCGCGGTGAATCCCACAGCGATGACGCCCTGGCGCCTGGAGCAGCTGTGGCGGGTGTATTCGCTGGGGCTTGAGCAGCTCACGCGAGATTTGGTTATGGACCGCATCCATGCGGGTCCGCAGGTTACGGCAGCACTCACAGCGGAGGCATCACAATTTGTTGAAGGACTGCCCACGCGTTATCTGCGCACGCACTCGCCAGATGAGATCCGGCGGCACTTCACTCTTTACAAGACCGCCATTGACGAAAGCGTCGGAGTGGAAATCGTGCGCGAGACCGGCGCGTACGTGCTGTCGGTGGTCGCCAGAGATGAACCCGGTTTGTTCGCTGCGCTCTGCGGAGGCTTGGCCAGTTTCGGCATGAACATAGTCAAGGCTGAGGCGTTCTCGAATGCATCGGGCTACATCGTCGACGTGATTCGATTTGCCGACCCAATGCGTACTCTGGAACTCAATCCTGGCGAAGTGGATCGCCTGCAGTGGACGTTGCAGTGTGTTGTGCGCGGATCGATAGAGGTCTTCGATCTGCTGAAGCGCCGCCGGCCGGTGCGAATTGTGAGCACCGGGGCGCGGATTGCTCCACGAGTGCGCTTCAACAACGAAGCTTCGGATCACTCCACTCTGATCGACTTTGTGGGTGAAGACCGGCCGGGCTTGCTGTATGATCTCGCCTCGGTTTTGAAAGCACACGGATGTGACATCGAGGTCGTTCTCATCGATACCGAGGCACACAAGGCCATTGACGTGTTCTATGTCACGTGCAGCGGCGAGAAGCTGACCGAACGGGTACAGGACGAGCTCGGCCGGGAGTTGGTGAAAGCGGGAATGCGGACGTAACAGTGCTCTGCTCGTGGCGCCGATCGTGGACTCATTAAGCCGCTCTCCGGCCAAAACTTGGAAATCGAATCGATTCAAGCCGGGGCCAGGAAACCGCGGGCCGTTTTCGTGCGATCAATTCCGCAAGAGACAAGATCAACGCCGCGAGAAGTAAGCCCGGCCATATTTTGCAGGTTGTGTATGTAAATCGGCCGTCATCCGCAAATACCTGGGCCGGCGTTGGATCGAAGCGTCCGCCGGTGAAAGCCGAAATTTCACGCAGTAGAAATTCATTCACGCCTGAGTCGCTCGATTCCTGCGGATAGCGCATCAGACCTTGTTCCGGGAATACGTCCGACTCGGCGCGCGGCTTCACTACCCAAAGTCCAGGCAAGTTTGGTACGGGCAGTTCACCTTCGAAGATATCGTGTGCGGTTTGCTCCGTGCGGAGCGGTTTTTCGAAGCCGTTCGGGCCGAAGACATACAACTGTGGGGCGCGCTGTCGCGATTCCTCTCCGAGCCGATACCGGACATGGAGCGCGCCGCGGGCCTCATCGAACTGAGCTTGAGCGTCAGCCGCATCCGTCGGCCGGACCAGGTCTCGGGCCACGTTAATCCAGAAGCGGTCATAGCCGGACCACGAGACCCAACTGTCTGCCCAACGGCTCTTTGCATCGGAGGCGAACACTGCCGCACGTCCCAAACCAGACTGCCAGCGCACAAACAACGCCTCGCGCTTTTGTGGATCAATGCTGAGGATGGTGTCGGCGCC
>JAFARV010000150.1 GCA_019245255.1 Acidobacteriaceae bacterium
CATCTCGTCGGTGTGCACTTTCACCGCTTCTAATCCGTGAAAACCGGCCTCCTGCTTGATGAAACCAACGTCGACCTGACGGTCCAAGACTTGCCTGGGTATTTCGTCAACCCGGCTCCGGTAAATACGAACTCGAAATGTCCGGAGAGGTTGTGACGTAATGGCGCACGGACGCGGGCAGCAGATAGACAGCAGCTACTTCGTGGGCCGCAATCGAGACTGTCCCGGCGCTCAGATTTTTGAGCGCACTGAGTTGGCGCATGGCCTCATCGCGAAGCCGAGCGATTTTCCGAGCGTACTCGAGCGTCAACTTGCCTAATTCCGTCAGCGTCACATCCCGCATGTCGCGAGCAAACAGGGGCGCGCCTATTTCGTCTTCCAGCTTTCGAATACTCTGGCTGACCGCCGACTGCGTGCGAAATACGCGTTCTGCCGCTCTGGTGAAGGTTCCCTCTTCACACACGGCAATCAGGTGCTCCAGTTGCAGAATGTCCAAGACCCACCTCTCCACTAATCGGAGAAGAGTGTATCACCTAAAATCGGCTTCGATTTAAGGAAAGATTGATCGACGCCATAATGAAAGACCACGGTTACTCCATCCAGACGATCTGCCCTGTACTCAGGATTTTGTAATTAGAAAAATGAATTGGACTAGCATCTGGGTGCACGCTTATGATTTGCCTGTGCCTGCATACTGCTTGCAGTTGCCTTGTAGCGCCGGGCGCACTGCTTTACATTTCGAGGATTTAGATGCATTCGCACTCTGAAGATCTGCTTCATGCCGGGACAGCGGTTATCGCAGACGTATTTGATTCATTTGGGCACATGCCGCCAGTGCTCGATACAACCTTATTTGCTCTTCAATCACCTTTTGAGGGATTCATTGGCCCGGCTGACACTGTTACCGGCGAATCGGCGCGCTGGTCAGGCGGAGACCGCGCGAAACTAGCCGCAATTGATGCCATGCCGGAAGGCTGCATCGCTGTGGGCAGGCAACAACATCAGGGGAGTTTGCTGTTTTGGTGATCTTTTGGGGACGGCGATGAAGGCGCGTGTTGCGCGGGCGTGGTAGTAGACGGCGGAATTCGCGACTCAAGCTTTCTTCAAACACTAAAACTTCCGATCATGGCACGCTATCGAACACCCGCGCAGGCGATTGGCCGCTGGCGCGTATCGGGATCGCAGGTTCCGGTGCAGGTGCGCGGCGCTTTGGAGGATTGGATTACCCTGAACCCAGGTGACATCGTCGCTGCTGACCAGGACGGCGTCATCGTCATACCCGCTCATATGTTCGATTCGGTTTCCGAACGGATTCTCGAATGGTCGGCGACCGAATCTAAGTCCCGAGCTGATATCCGCAACGGTATGCCGTTATTGGCGGCCCTTGAGAAGTACGGTCACCTTTGATGATCTTCGCGCAGATTCGGCTACTCGATCCAGCACCACCACTGAGGAAAATTCATGAACACAAAATGGATACTGCTTTCGCTGTTAACAATTTTGACGTGCGTATCGGCAAGTGCGCAGGTGACAGCACTTAGGGTAGGGCACCTCATCGATCCAGAGACCGGGACGGTGGCCGACAACCAAGTAATTCTGGTCGAGGCGGGTAAGTTTACAGCGATCGGGCCGGCAGTTTCAATTCCAGCCGGAGCGCACGTCGTCGACTTGCGAAACGCCTTCGTTTCACCCGGTCTGGTGGATGCTCATGATCATTTGGCTCTGACATACAAGATGGAGCCCGAGCACAACAGCTACTATCTGACCTCAGTCATGGATTCGACTGCCATCCGTGCCATCCAAGCGGTCTCGAACGGTATTAGCTTACTGGCGTCAGGATTCACCATCGAACGCGATTTGGGAAATAACGGAAACTACGCCGATACCGCTCTGCGCGTTGCCATCGAACAAGGATATATTCCAGGGCCGACCATTATCAATTCGGGCATCATTATCGGGGGCTTTGGCGGCCAGTTTTGGCCTGTGCCTGAACGCGAGAATCTGATTTATTCGGAATACTTGAATGCCGATACAAACGATGAAATTGTAAAGGCCATTCGGCGGAATATTCTGTTCGGCGCCAAGGTCATCAAGATCTGTGTCGACTGCAAGCCATACGGATATACCGTTGACGAGATGAAGCTCTTGTTGCCGAAGCGGCAAAGAGCTGCCTGAAAGTTGCCGGACACGTTCAGACGCATGCGGGAGCGATGCGCGCCATCTAAGCCGGTATCTGGTCGATCGAACACTCCCCGGCGCTGGGTGACGAGGCACACAAGGCGATGGCTCAGAAAGGAATCTGGCGAGTGGGAACGGAGACG
>JAFARV010000338.1 GCA_019245255.1 Acidobacteriaceae bacterium
TTGTCCCAATCGTGCGTGTCGTGTGGGGAAGCCTGAAAATACCAGACGAGCTTGCCGGTATCCGGATTGAGGGCCACAATCGAGCATGTCCACAGATTCGAACCCTTGCGTCCCTGCCCTGCATATACGGGATTCGGATTGCCGGTACCCCAATAAAGCAGATTAAGTTCGGGATCATAAGTTCCGGGTAACCACGTCATTCCGCCGCCGTGTTCCATGGCGGCCTTGTCCGGCCATGTATCGGCTCCTGGTTCGCCTGCCTGCGGTTCCGTGTTCCAGCGCCACTGTAAGGCTCCGGTTGTCGGATCACGAGCTTCAAGATAGCCCGGTACATCCATAGCGTCCCCGCCGACGCCAATGATTACGTGGTCGCGGATGATGAGCGGAGCCATGGTAGTGAAATACTGTAACTTTGCGTCAGCTACCTGAATGCGCCAGCGTTCTTTGCCATTCTTCGCGTCGAGCGAAATCAGCCAGCCGTCCGGCCCCATAAAGTAGAGCCAGTCCTTGTACATCCCAACCCCACGATTACCCACTAAGTGACCACCTCTGTCGACCCAAGTGTAGTGCCAGAGTTCTTCGCCCGTTCGCGCGTCGACCGCCCAAACGTGATCGGGAATCGTGAAGTAAAGAATGCCGTTGACTTCGAGCGGTGTCGACTTGATCTCGACGTTCGCCTGTCCACGCAATTCACGAACATTGACGCGATACGTCCAGGCGACCGCCAGGGACTGCACATTGGATGAGTTGATCTGCGCGAGCGTGCTGAAGCGCCGTCCCGAATAATCACCGTTGTAAGTCGGCCACGTGTCTGTTGGGGGTTGAAGTAACTTCGCCGGGTCAAGAGCTTGTGCCGTCAACTGCACGACCATAGATACCAGGAGTGCGATGGTCCTCACTTCAGCGTCTCCAGATACGCGAGTACATTGTGCATGTCAGCGTTTGTAAAGAGCGCCAGCAGCTCCTGGTGTGCGGCCAGGGGATCGTGAATTTGGATCTGAACCGAGTCGTGTGACCACGAATGATATTCTCCCGATGCATCCCACATGGAAACGCGGAAGTCATCGATCTTTTTGAGCGTACCGTGGATGTGTTCGCCTGAAGGAAGTTTGATGTCTATCGTTGTGGGGGTCTTCGAGCGCGATGGATAGAGAAACTGCGCTTGCAGTTCCGCCGGCTCAAACTTTTTGGCAATGTTCGTGAGATCTCCCGATGGCGAGTGGCAGGATGAGCAATGCTGATCGAAGAAAGTCTTGCCCTGGCTCGCATTGCCGGTAACGACGTTCAGAAGCTTGTACCCCCAGCGATTTACAGCAGCTTCCACACGAGCGTGAAGGAACGCAGCGAGATCTGCAATCTGATCTCGAGTAAACGAAGGAAAGGCAGGCATACCGCGATCGGGACGCCCATTCAGAACCACGGCTCCAACCTGATCACCGCTTTCATCATGCAGAACGACGGTTGATCGCACCAGATCGGGTCCTTCCGCACCGGTGGCATTCGCGCCATGACAAAATGCGCAGTTTTGCGTAAACAATTTCTGACCACGCGCGGCCGCGACCGGGTCCGGAGGAGGAGCCAAGCCCAGAAACTCGCGTCCTCGCTGCACGTGACTGTCATGATCTTCTTGCGCGATCGCCGGGATCGAGCAGATTGCAAGGCACACCACGAGTACCACGCAACGGAATCGGTGGGGCCTCGTCAGCATCTTTGAATTTTCGCTACCGACTCTTGCAATCTTACTGAACTGGTCGATTCGCTCGAACAAAAGAGCGTGTATATGATGTATCTCCAGAGCACATCGCATGACCTATTTTTCGCGCCGACGATTCTTAAAGACGGCGGGTTCCAATGCTGCCGTTCTGCTGGCGGCCGAACAGATTTTTCCTGACCCGTACCAGAAGGCTGCCGCACCGATTCGGAAAAAGGTAAAGATCACCGATGTGAAGTGCATGATCGTGCGCGGAACCTGGGACTGGAACCTCATCAAGATCGAAACGGACTCGGGACTCTGCGGTATTGGAGAAGCCTATTGGGGCTGGGGTGTTAAAGACCTTGTTGTAAACAAAATGAAAGGTATTGTCGTTGGCGAGGACCCGCTCAATGTCGACAAGCTCTACACGAAGATGCTGCGTGACAGCGCGGGTGCCGGCGCTATCGGCGGCGTCACTCTGACCGCTGCCAGTGGAATTGAAATCGCGTTATGGGACTTGGCGGGACGCCTTCTCCAGACTCCCGTGTGCAATCTGCTCGGCGGCCGTTATCGCGACCGCGTGCGCTTCTATCGCACTACCCAAGTGCCCAAGAATCCACAGGATCTTCAATCCTGGCGCGATCTGGTTCACCGAACGATGGCGGAGCATTGGGGCTGGACCGCGATGAAGGTTCAGGGTGACGGTATTCCGCGAGCCCTCGACCCCGAGTACAAACAGCCAGGCCATGATCCATATTTGAGAAACCTGACGAAGAAAGACATCCGTGACATCGTCGCGCGAATGGAGATTGTTCGCGAGACACTCGGGCGCGATGCAGATTTTGCGATCGACTTGCATTGGCATTACGACACGGAAGATGCGATTCAACTCGCACGCGCGCTTGCCGACGTGAACCCGATGTGGATTGAGGATCCCGTTCCTCCAGAAAACCCTGCCACAATGGCCTTCGTCCGCCAGCACTCGCCTGTGCCTGTCTGCACTGGCGAAAACCTGTATGGTTTTGCGGGGTTCGAGAAACTGATTGAGCTGCAGGGCTGCGACGCCATTCACATCGACATACCGAAGTCCGGCGGTCTCTCGGAGTCAAAACGCATTTCGGAATTCGCAGCCAGCTACGATATCTGGACCGCCGCCCACAACCCGGCCAGTCCTGTCGGCACGATAGCCTCCGCCCACGCTGCCGCTGCCATGCGCAATTTCCGTGTCCATGAACTGGCAAATTGGATTGACTGGTGGCCCGACCTGGTCATTCACGAAGGACCTATATGGGAGAACGGTTACCTGACAATCCAGGACAAGCCCGGTCTCGGCATCGAAATCAACGAGGACGTTGCACGAGCGCACTTAGCGCCTGGCGAAACTTGGTGGGCCTGAAGCTGTAACTGCTGTCCTTCGCCTCATAGCCTTGCTGATATGCTTCAAGTTCAGATGAAGCGCCTGATGGTCTTTTGCGCGTTGCTGCCCTCAAATTCCGACGCGCACGCATCACGTGCTGCATGAAAGGGAGGCTGCAATGAACCGAACTTACAAGAAAAGGCTGGCACGCCGAAACTTCTTGAAGGCTGCGGGTATGTTCTCAATTGGAAGTCTCTGGACCAACGAGGTGCTCGAAGCGCTTCCGCAGAACACTAATACAAATTCCAAACCATCGGAGCTGAAGATCACGGACATGCGCGTCGCAACTGTTGTGAAGGCGCCGATGACTTGTCCCATCATCCGCCTTGATACGAATCAGGGGATCTACGGGCTTGGGGAAGTGCGCGATGGATCGAGCGCCATGTACGCGCTCATGCTCAAGGGCCGTCTGCTTGGCGAGAATCCGTGCAACGTCGAGAAACTCTTCCGCAAAATCAAGCAGTTCGGTGGCGAATCGCGGCAAGCCGGCGGTGTATGTGGCGTCGAAATGGCGCTTTGGGACCTTGCCGGCAAAGCTTACAATGTACCTGTCTATCAAATGATCGGTGGACAGTTCCGCGACAAAGTGCGCATTTACTGTGACACTACGGAGTCTGACGATCCCAAGGTCTACGGCCAGCGATTAAAAGCGCGCCTGGATCAGGGTTTCACATGGTTGAAGATGGATCTCGGCATCGATCTGGTTCAGGACAAACCGGGAACTGTCTCGCACCCCTTGGGCATGGACCCGACCAAAGATACGCACTGGATTGCGCACCCCTTCACCGGGATCGAGATTACCGAGAAGGGCTGCGATCTGATGGCCGAATATGTATCGGTGGTTCGTGAGCAGGTCGGCATGGAAGTGCCGCTTTCTGCCGACCACTTCGGCCATATCGGAGTGAACTCCTGCATTCGCCTGGGTAAGCGGCTGACGCCGTTCAATCTTGCCTGGCTTGAAGATATGGTCCCTTGGTTCTGGCCCGACCTGCTGAAACAGATCTCGAGCGAAGTTGATATCCCGCTTGCAACCGGCGAGGACATTTACCTTCCCGAGGGCTTCCGTAAACTCGCGGAGACGCACGCCGTAGACATCTTCCATCCTGATCCGGGATCCGCCGGCGGAATTCTGGCCACCAAGCAGGTCAGCGATCTGGCGGAAGAGTACGGGATCGGTTGCGCCGTCCATTTTGCCGGCACGCCGGTGGCTTGTATGGCGGGCGTTCACGCGATAGCCGCGATGAGCGATTTTCTTGCCATGGAAAACCACTCCGTCGATGTGCCCTGGTGGGACACACTCGTCGAAGGCGTGCAAAAACCGATTGTGAATCACGGGTTCATCGCGGTACCTGATAAGCCGGGCCTCGGAGTAACACTGAACGAAGAGGCGGTCAAGCAACACTTGGCGCCCGGCACCGGCTACTTCGAACCAACGCCGCAGTGGGACCACGAAGGTAACCGGGTGAACGACCGGATCTGGTCGTAAACTCGCGCGGGACAGCGCGCGATTTCTCAGAAACTAAGCGTAGTAGACGCCTGTAAGTCGCGGTTGTCGATCACAGTGCTCGTGATCTTTCCTGCGCTCGCCGACCCGATCGCCGAATTCGGTGAACCGAAATTAGGCGTATTGAACGCGTTGAATGCGTCCAGCCGGAATGCTAAGCCGATCCGTTCCGTGAATCGGAACTTACGCTGTGCCGAGATGTCCCAGTTCGCCGTTCCAGGACCATAGAGCACACCGCGCGCGGAGTTACCGTACGTGTTTGGCGGAGGAGCAACAAACGCACTCGTATCAAACCATAAGGATGGCCCTGGATTAGGCAGCGTCCCCGATTTGATGCGGTTCGGCCAACTTGGGGCGCCATTGTTGACCCCGCTGTTTAGCGTGACCGTGAATGGCAAACCACTGGCGAGTGTTGTGATGCCGTCCACTTCCCAGCCACCGATAATTTGAGACGCGATTCCGTGACTGACCCACTGTTTTCCGGGACCAAACGGCAGTTCGTAAGCAAAGCTTCCTACCAATCGATGCATTTGATCGAAACC
>JAFARV010000382.1 GCA_019245255.1 Acidobacteriaceae bacterium
ACTATGTGTGTCGAGTTGAGTCCCGAACCCCAGAAAGGATGCTCTCTTATAGCATTTAATGCCATTAGCAGCACCTCATACCGAGCCAAATCAGCTGTTTGAAGGCTACCTTCAATTCCACCGCTATCCGTCTTGAACAACTTTGCGACTCGGTCTTGTACGAGCGAATTGGAATCGGCCCCCGTTGCAGCGCCCATCAGGGGCGTGACCATAAGCAAGCAAATCGAAACCACTACGACGCAAGCGAGGCGTCGCATCGCTCTCGCTCGATCCGCTCCGCGCCGTACACTCACGTATGCGATATAAACACTTAGGACCAGCAGGCAGAGTGCTCCAGTTCTGGAGCCATCCGTCATTACGTTGTACACAGCGCTGAGGCAAACTGCGACGTACCACCACGACCGCTTGCTGGAGTGCAGACTTCCGTACGCACCATATCCAAAGGCGAGCAGTCCTAAGAATGCAAGCTCCCCTACGGGATTCAGTACCGTGCCCCAACGTCCGTTACCGGAATCCTGCGCGAGCGCCGTCAGGCCCACCTTGCCGAGCAGCATCAAAATCGCATTTAGAATGACCGCAAACCCGGCAGTGTGCATACCAAGACGGGCATAGTCAGGAGCAGAGGCGAGAAATGGATAAAGAAGCAACAGAATCGCGAAGGCCTTGATCGCTTGCGCCGCGCACTGCATGGGGAGGTTCATTCCGATCGCGGTAAGCGTCATGACGAATACCAGGAGTGCGGCAGGACCAAAGGCAAGACGCGCTTTGAACTGGCGGATATGGCGAATCATCAAAGGAATCAGAAGAGGCGTCGCGCACCAAGTGAAGTATGGGATGTACTTAATACTGATACCAGGACTCAGCGCTATTAAGAACCACACGAACAGAGCCATCCGCAGAGGGCAGAGCTTGACCTGGAGTACCGTCCAGAGCGCCGACCCGCGGTTATGCCCGCTACGGAACGGCATCTCAGGGATAAATGAGGCAGAAATGCTTGGCGTCATTCAGCGTAGGGTCTCCTAGATCGTCTGCAAAACGTAAGACAAAGTAGCGCTATACAAGCGACTAACCAGGCGCCAACATACCCGCCCGCCATCGCCAATGCGCCGTTACCATTTCTGCCTGCAAACGCACCGGCGATAACACACGTGGACCAGCCGCAGATCACCGCGAGATATGTCCAGAGACGCGAATTACGGACCATTGCAAAATAAAGCGAATTTGCAACGGCCTCGAGAATGGCCGAGGCAATGAGCAGTCTTGCAGGCGCGACCGCATGGTCGTAACCGTTGCCGAAGAATGTCAAGATCCACGGTGCAATGACGAGCAGTGGTGCCGCGACGAGCGCGGCAACAAATCCGCTGACCGCAGCGGTGGTCAAAAGGGAACGTTGAAATTGCTCGTTTGACAGGTCAGGATCGTAAAGCCGTGGGCTCACAACTCTCCCGACAATCGCCGGCAGGAAAGCGACCACTTGCCGCAACGTGAACGCAGCGGAAAAGAACGCGAACTGTTTAAACCCATCGACACCCTTCGCAACAGTCGCATTCGAGATCCAGGCTGCAATCTGAGCGAGTATGCCGGCCAATGCAGAAGGAATTGCACACCCAATGAACACGTCCGACCACTCAGCCGAACCTGAATGTGTTAGGTCAAGGCCTTCTTCGCGGTACTTCCCGAGCACCGCCCTCCTCTGCCACGCCCATAGCGAAACTGAATAGCCGGCCACCCCAATAATTGCACCTGTGAGGCCTCCAAAGTGCAATAGCAGCGCCACAATCGTCAAACTTACGATTAGGTGCAGAAAGTTGGCGACAGCGAGCTCTCTAAACGCCTGAAATCCTAAGAGCACGCCTTGCTGAAAACCGCCCAAAGTTAGAAAGATTATCGATACTGCAACAACTCGAAGCATCCATGCAAGTGAGGGCTCTCCGAATACCGCAGCTGCCAACTGTGGCGCGAGCGCGGCAAGCGCGATTGTAAACAGTGCTCCTGTTGCAGTACACGCTTGCATTAGAAGCCGAAGAATCGCGCTAAGTTTGTCAATGTTTCGCGAGCGTAAGCCGGCCACAAACCGGGTGGCGCTAATGCCGATTCCTGCGGCACCGAGGTTGCCGACCGTTGTGGCAGTATTCTGCACAACGCAGTATTCTCCAAACGCGTAATGTCCCACAGAACGAGCCACCATTATGTTTGTTAGGACGACGGTCGCCTGAGCAGCAATCGTTGCGATGACGCTCCACAGTGCTCCCGCCGAGAGATGCGCTCTCCTCGATGCGAGAAAACTTGGATTCAGATATGTTGTCCAGATCGCCTTGGGTCGACGGTGCAATGGCAATTCAGCACTAGCTTGTACGTCTGGAAAAATTGTCATTGCGCTTAGGTCCAGGCAGTGAGTGAATAGCGGTACTAGAACAGTTCGTTAGCAGTACCGCAGTCGTGACGCGGCGTCGTCTGAGTTCTTGAGGCTTGCCAGCAATTTCTGGATTGCGTTAAAACATAAAACTCCGCCAGCGGTTAGCACTGCCGCAGCGAGCGCACACGCAACGACAAGCAGCATTCGGGACGGCCGCGAGTCTTTATCCGGAGCGACAGCCCTATCCACGACCTGAATCAACGGAGATTGCTTAGCTTCATCGATCCGTGCTGCCTCATACTGCTTAGCCAGCAGCTCATAGAGGGTTTCGTGGTACTTCAGGTCACGCATCTTGCGGATGTACTCCATTCCGGCTTCCGGGAGCTTTCGAGCGGATAGGTCGAAGCTCGAACCTGATGTGCTACTCGACTCGACCTGGCCTAACTGGGCCTGGAGCGCGGAGATCTCTCGCTTCAATACCTCCACGCGCGGATTTTGGTCCGTCGCGTAAGAACGCATGGCTTGAAGTTGCACTTCGCGGCTTGCAATCTCGGCTCGAAGCTGTGCGCCGGAGCGGATGAGAACCTCGGCTTGCCCGGTGGGCGCCACAAACCCGGTGTTCTGCTCAGTCGTTTTCAACGCGACCTCGGCATTGGCCAGAGCGTCCTTTTCTTGTTTCAATTCCTGTTCAAAGAACAAGCGCCTTTGAGACGCATCGGTAATCGCCAATCGCGAGTTGGCTTTATAGAGTTCATCGATGAATGCGTTCGCCATAGTGGCCGCGCGGCGGGGATCGTGATCCCTCACGGAGATTGTGATCAGCGACTCTTTGCCGCTGGTGAAGCTCGCGTGGGAGCTCAGCGCCTTGCGGGTGTCGGACTCAAACTTAGTCCGATAGACCTGCTGAAGCCCGAATTTGTTGACGATGTCGTCGGCGATGGTCCGGCTTTTGAGGATTCCTATATATAGGTCCGCCGGATTCTTCAGGCCGAGCTGCGAGGCCATGCTGGAGGCGGCCAATCCGCCGAGCGCGCCGGACGCGAGAGCCGATAAGGATGATTGCTGTTGCTGGGGCGGGAGAATGGTCGCCTCGGCGGTATATGACGGCGGCAAGAGAAAAACGGCGACGGACGCCAACGCCGTAATGGCAAGGGTTGTTACCGCGATAAACTTCTTCCAGCGCAGTAGGATCGCGAGGATCTCGATGAGCGAAATCTCGGAATCCGGCGCTTGCAGGTCGTCGGGAGTTATGATTGCGAACCGTTCGGGGGTTGTCGCGTTTTGTTCTTCAGTGTGCAAGTTCACGGCCCTGTGTGGAAAAATGGGGCGGCACATTTCGCGGGTGCCGCGAAGCGCCGGTCATTGTTGCTCTCCCAAGTAGTGCTGTCCCGGCGGGAAAATCTCCCGTCGGAATCTGGTAATAGGGCTTATCGCGAGGAATCCGTGTCAATGTACACAACGGTTTGGCAGGTCCGGAGAGGCCATTTTGCAATCAACCCCGAAGGCCGATTTTGCAATCGGCCGCAGACTCGCGTCCGCCCCACAAACCGAGCATGTTCTCTTTGCGATAGGCCCGAGGGAGTTCGGAAGGGGCCGTGAACCGAGTCGCGGTTACAAATGAAATTCAGGGTCCGAGCTTGTCCGCAGCCGCGCATTCGCGAGTCGAGAATATAGACCTGGATTATTGCGATGCGCTCCCTCGCGGAGGCGCTCGAATTCCTCTTTGCCTTCCCGTAAGTACTGATCGATTTTGTCGCGATTCGCCAAGTAGAAGGCCAAGGACCCGAGGATCTGCTCAAGTGTCAAAGCGGGAAACGATTCCGCAATCCCTTCAGGCGACTCGCCCCTCAAAAAGCCGTACACGACGGAATCCAAGGAGGTGCGCGTTCCGGAGACATAGTATCCGCCAGTACGCTCCTCAACATATTCCTTGGCCATGTCTAAATCCAAAGTATGGACTACTTTCGCGAAACCTGTTTGACTTACCGCCGTTTACCTGGTGCCCGGGGCGGGACTTGAACCCGCACTCGCCTTGCGGCGAAAAGGATTTTAAGTCCTTTGCGTCTGCCGATTTCGCCACCCGGGCTGATCCATCTACATAGTAAACCGGCGCCGAAACAAGCTGACAGCGGTCAGTGGTCAGCAATCAGCACGTAGCTGAACCTGATGGCTGAACACTGATAGCTGAACACTGATGGCCGACTGCTTTGCGCTATAATCGAATTTCGGGTCCAACTCGATGGGCCGGGGTGTGTCTTGCTTGGCGTGTCTTGCTCGCGGCTGCATCACTCGCGTGCTGGAGAGTTCTTCTGCACGGCTCCCCGTAACAGAATAATAGGTAAGAGAGATTCGTAATGCCAAAACGTACCTTCCAGCCGAACAATCGCCACCGGGCGAAGACTCATGGATTTCGTGTGCGTATGAAAACCGCCGATGGCCGGGCCGTGCTGGCACGCCGTCGCGCGAAGGGCCGACACAAGCTGACCGTCAGCGACGAACGCGCGGTCCGCGCAGCCAAGTAGTTCTAGTCCCTGTCCTTGCCCCGCTGTCACTCGCACGCAACCGACGGCTGCTCCGGTCTTCCGAGTTCCGTAACGTCTATCAGACAGGCGTCCGCATGACCAGTCGTTACTTCGCTGCGTTCTGTCTTCGCGACCATGGTGCGGAGCAGCAGCCATCCCGCTTTGGATTCACGGTGCCGCGAGCGGTCGGCAAATCAGTCCAGCGAAACCGCATTCGCAGGCGTATGCGCGAGGCGGTTCGAACCCAATGCGACAGTCTGCCGGCGAACTGGACCGTCGTTTTTAACCCAAGACGAAACGTCCTGGAAGCTCCCTTTGAGGATCTGTGCCGCGAGGTCGGCCGGATTTTTGCGCGATGCAGACAGTCCTGATTCTGATCCTGAAGGGCTACAAGAATTTCATTTCGCCATTTCTCCCCTCGGCCTGCCGGTTCCGCCCTACGTGCTCGGAATACATGATCGATGCGATCGCGATGCACGGGGTGCTGCGGGGGATGTGGCTCGGAATCAAGCGGCTGGGGCGATGTCACCCGTTTCATGAAGGCGGGTACGATCCTGTGCAGCCGAGTTTGCGTAATCAGTCATAGATGCCTAATACTTCAACTCCTACTCCCCCCAGCGGCGTGACGCCGCAGCCACCTTCGCTTGAAAAGCGGCTCCCCATTGCGTTGGGGTTGATGATGGTGGTGCTCCTGGTATCTCAATATTTCTTCAAGCCTGCGCCGGGGCCGAAGCCGGTGCAGACGGTCACGCCGAAGGTGGCGGTGAAAGAAGCCGCCCAGCCGAGCGCCACGACGAGTCCTGCTCCGAGTACTCCGGCAGCGGGACGAGAGCAGGCCGCGGGGGTGATCGAGACGCAGATCGACACGCAGTTGTACCACATTGTTTTATTGAACCGCGGCGCGGCTGTGGAGAGCTGGGTGCTCAAGAAGTATAAAGACGACTCGGGTAAATCGCTTGAGCTGATCAATAAGACGGCGGTGCAACAGAAGGTCCCGCTGCCATTCACGATCGACTTAGGCGACCGCAAGCTGAACTTCGATCCCAATTCGGTCCTTTATCGGCCCACAGTTTCGGCGGACGGCAGATCGGTTGAGTATGTTTATTCCGACGGTACGACAACGATCCGCAAATCGTTCCGCTTCGGCGCGGATACGTACCTGGCGGACGTGAAATCGAGCATCACGCAGGGCGGTACACCGATTCCGCATTTTCTGATGTGGCGAGGCGGGTTCGGCGATGCGAAGGTGTTTCGAGCGTCGATAACGGAGCGAACGGTCCGCTACGACGGCAGTGCGAGCAAGCTGGTCACCAAGACGGCCAAGGACGCGAGTAAGGGGCCGGTTACGGAT
>JAFARV010000478.1 GCA_019245255.1 Acidobacteriaceae bacterium
GCGCCCCGCCGTGGGCCGGTCACAAACTTTTCAAAAAAGTCATCGTACCCTTCTCCCGATTTTTGAACCACTTATGCGGGTGCACGCATCCCGCCGCATCGCATTGCCGTACACCCGCCTGTTAACTTCCAAGCGCGGGTAACCATCAGACCGGCCCGCACCACATCACCCAACGGAGATCACCATGGCCACTGCCGCCCAACTTACAGCGAATCGCGCCAACGCGCAAAAATCCACCGGACCGCGTACTCCGGAAGGACGCGACGCCTCTTCCCAGAACAACCTGCGCCATGGCTTCTGCGGCAAATTCCGCCTCTTCGACTACGAAGATCCGTCGAAATATTTTGCGTTGCTCGCCGGTCTCCGCGATG
The DNA here is from genome assembly GCA_019245255.1 of Acidobacteriaceae bacterium. Taxonomy (GTDB): domain Bacteria; phylum Acidobacteriota; class Terriglobia; order Bryobacterales; family Bryobacteraceae; genus Bog-105. Next base: position 372 of record JAFARV010000478.1, read on the forward strand.
AGCACAAGCCGTCGACACCCACCGAGGACGCCCTGGTCGAACGCATGGCTCAGCACCTGTGGCTTGCCAACCGCGCGCAATACAACTTCGATCTGGTCGGCGATTTTGATTACTCGGTTCCGGACGCGGTCGCCGCTTTGAACCTCTGGATGCGCTACAAAACGTCCAACGAGCGTGCTTTCCACAAGTGCCTGGCCGAGCTCCTAAAGCTCAGAGGAGAAACGAGAAAGGCGGAAAATGGCTTCGAACGGCAAAAACAGGCCGAAGCCGCTGAAGCCCGCAAAGAAGCCGCTGAAATCCGCAAACAGGAGCTCCACGAAATTCGGCTTCGAACCGCAAACGCCAAAATCGCCGCGCTGTTAACCAAAAATACTGCACCGGTACATTCAAGCGGAGCCGCGAGCGTGAGCGAGCACAACATACCCGAATCCGCGGCAGCAAAAAGCTAATCGCTAAAGGCTAACAGCTAAAAGCTAACAGCTAAAAGCTAAAAGCTAGCAGCTAACACTGAGATTCCCCCCTCCCATCGCCAACGTATAAAACATGCCGACGGCTGTCCTCACTCAGGAGGAGACCCTCAATTGGCTGGCGTTACGAATGGTTCCCGGGCTGGGGACCCTGAGTACGATCCGGCTTATCGAAAAACTGAAATCGCCCCAGATCATTTTTCGATCTTCGGCAACTGAACTCGAGGCCGCAGGGCTGAGTCCGGCGCAGGCGCGCAACGTGGCAAGCGGCTGCGCATTCGAGGACGCGGTTGACCAGCAGCAACGCATGCTGGATGCCGGTGCGGAATTGGTTACTATTCAGGATCCGCGTTATCCGCAACGCTTGCGAGAGATCTTCGACCCGCCACTGGTCCTGTTCCTGAAGGGCCGCGCAGAACTCCTGAGCGGTCACGGCATCGCGGTAGTGGGCACCCGGCGGCCAACGCCCTACGGTGTGGCCGCGACGGAGCGCCTTAGCGCCGATCTGTCGAGAGCCGGTCTGACGATCATCAGCGGCATGGCTCGCGGCATCGACACCGCGGCGCACCGGGCCGCGCTCGCTGAAGCCGGGGATACGATCGCGGTCTTTGGTTGCGGCGTCGATATGTTGTACCCGGCCGAGAACCGCAATCTTTCAAACGAAATTGCCCGCAAAGGCCTGCTCGTCTCCGAGTTTCCCATGGGAACGCCGGCCTACCCGCAAAACTTCCCCGTCCGTAACCGGATTGTCAGCGGGCTGTCGGTAGGAGTCTTGATCGTCGAGGCCGCGCAGTATAGCGGTTCAGGCATTACGGCCAAGGTCGCTATGGATCAGGGCAGAGAAGTCTTCGCGGTACCGGGCAACATTACCTCCAAAATGAGCTGGGGGCCCAATCTGTTGATCAAACAGGGCTGCGCGAAACTGGTCCAGGAATGGACCGACATAACGGAGGAACTGCCGGTCGACATCCGCCGGGAGCTTGTCAAGCGGGCCCAGCAGAAGGTGCTGATGGAGGCCGGGGAAATGCCCCCGAACACCGCCGCAGAGCTGCCCGAACCGCCCGTGAAAGCCCTCGCCCAGAAGCTGCTGAATACATTGCAAGTTGCTGAACCGAAACAACTTGACTCGCTGCTTGAAACTTTTGAGGGGGTTTCCTCATCCGAACTGATCGGTGCACTCTTTGATCTCGAAATGTCGGGTCTGATCCGGCAGCTTCCAGGTAAGAACTTTGTAAAGGTGTGGTAAAAAGAGTTGCATTCTCCTGCTGTGTCCGCTGATGGACCAGGAGTGTAAGGTTAAGCACGGTATGGCAAAATCACTCGTCATCGTTGAATCCCCCGCGAAGGCGAAAACTATCGGTAAGTATCTCGGGAAACAGTACATAGTAAAGGCCTCCCTGGGCCACATCAAGGACCTCCCCAAAAAGGACCTCGCCGTGGACGTCGAGCGCGACTTCACGCCTCGCTATGAGGTGATCGAAGGCAAGAAGAAGCTCATTTCCGAATTGAAGCAGGCGGCAAAGGACGTCGATTCCATTTATCTGGCCGCCGACCCGGACCGCGAGGGCGAAGCGATCTGCTGGCACCTGAAAGAGGAACTGGAACCCAGGAAGCCCGGCAAACCTGTCGTATACCGGGTAATGTTCAACGAAATCACGGCCAATGCAGTAAAAAAGGCCTTTGACAAGCCCTTAGCCGTGAACGTCAACCTCGTGGAAGCCCAGCAGGCGCGGCGCGTCCTGGACCGCCTGGTCGGCTATAAGATCTCACCCCTGTTGTGGGACAAGGTCCGTCGCGGGCTGTCCGCCGGACGGGTGCAAACAGTCGCACTCCGGCTCATTGTCGAGCGTGAACGCGACATCCGGGCCTTCCAGAGGCAGGAATACTGGACCATTGACGTCGCGCTAAACGCCAAAAAGCCGCCGCTCCTGACAGCGCGTCTGAACAAAAAGGGCAATGAGACCCCCGAAGTAGGGAATGAGCAGGCAGCTCAAAGCATTGTCCAGGATCTGGACGGCGCGACATATTCTGTCAAATCCGTCCAGACCCGCGAGAAGCGCCGCAACCCTGTGGCGCCGTTTATTACCTCGACGCTGCAGCAGGAATCATCGCGCAAACTGCGCTTCAGTGTTAAGCGGACGATGATGCTGGCGCAAGGCTTGTATGAGGGCAAGGAGCTTGGCAAGGAAGGCTCCGTCGGTCTGATCACCTATATGCCCACGGACTCGACACGCGTGTCCGAAGACGCCTTGGCCGAAGTTCGCGGCTTTGTCACGGATCGCTTCGGCAAACAGTATCTTCCCGACGCGCCGAATGTCTACCGGACGAAGAAGGATGCGCAGGATGCTCACGAGGCGATTCGGCCAACGTCCGTCCTTCGCACGCCGGAGTCGCTCGAAAAGCACCTGGCCGAAGACGAGTTGAAGCTCTACCGGCTGATCTGGATCCGCTTTGTGGCGTCCCAGATGAATCCGGCGGTATTTGACCAAACCACGATAGACATTTCAGCGAAAGGAAAAAGCGGCGCCGACTATCTGTTCCGCGCCACCGGCAGCGTGCCGAAGTTCGACGGCTTCCTGAAAGTCTACGAAGAAGGCAAGGACCAGAAGGACGAAGATGACGAGGAGCTGAAACACAAGCTGCCCGCCGTCAGCGAGGGTGAGACGCTGCGCTTCAAGGAGATCAAGCCGGAGCAGCACTTCACCGAACCACCGCCGCGCTACAACGAGGCCACTCTCGTCAAGAAGCTCGAGGCCGACGGCGTGGGGCGTCCTTCGACTTACGCTTCGATCCTCTCGACAATACAGGACCGCGAATACGTCAAGAAAGACGGCGGTAAGTTTGTGCCGACAGAGCTCGGGATGGTCGTCGCCGACCTGCTGCTTGAAAGCTTTAACGACCTGTTCGATGTGAAATACACGGCACGCATGGAAGAGGAGCTGGACGAAATCGAGGACGGCAAACTCGAGTGGCGTGCGGCCATGGCCGAGTTTTACGACCGCTTCACCAAGGACCTGGATCACGCGGCGCGCAACATGACCGACATCAAGCGCATGGAGAAGCCGACTGATCTCGTCTGCGAGAAATGCGGCAAACCGATGGTCATCAAATGGGGCAAAAACGGAAGCTTCATCGCGTGTACCGGTTATCCGGAGTGCCGCAATACCCGGGAGCTTACTGTGGACCTGCCCGACGTCGACAAGGTCGATTTCAGCGAGCAGGATGAGCAGGAGTACTGCGAAAACTGTGGCCGTCCCATGGTCTTGAAGAAAGGCCGGTTCGGGCAGTTCTTTGCCTGTAGTGGTTATCCGGATTGTAAGACGACGAAGCAGATCGGCGGAGAACAGCGCAAAGATGTTCCGCTGGATGAGATTTGCCCGAGTTGCGGTAACAACTTAGTCCAGAAGTTCGGACGATACGGCGAGTTTGTCGCGTGCAGTAATTACCCGACCTGTAAGTACGTAAAACAGAAGACAATCGGCGTACCTTGCCCTAACTGTTCTGAAGGGGAAATTGTCGAAAGGCGCTCGAAACGCGGCCGCACCTTCTATGGCTGTAATCGCTATCCCGATTGCGACTTTGTAGCTTGGGGTAAACCAATTCCGGAGAAATGCCCGGAATGCGGCAGCAGCTACCTGATCGAGAAGTATCTGAAGTCAGGTCCTGTCGCCCAGTGCCCTAACAATGAATGTAAGTACAAGCACCCTCTCGAGGGCGGCGCGGAGAGCAACGTAGCATAAGCGGCTATTATTGAGCATTTGATTAACGCGTGCAAGGCTCAACGTTGCGCATCTGTGACCACATCGGTCTTCGTAAAATCGAATCTCGAATTGAGGGCCAGCAGCCTTCTCGAATAATCTCTGGCCGCGTTCTCATCCTGTGCCGCAAGCGCAATCTTGCTCGCGTGGTAATAAAAGAGCGGCTCCGGAGTCCCCAGTTGCAGTGCCTTCGCCGAAGCCGCCTTCGCTTGTTCCAGTTGCCCGTTCCTATAGAGTACCCACGCGAAAGCATCCCATGTGTAGACGTCCCCGCGCACCGGAATTTCGGCTTCCATCAGATTCAATGCCGTCTTGAGATGCCGATTGTGATCGGCTAGCGCAAGCGCAAGGTTTCTGTTCGTGCGCTCATTGTTGACAGCGCCAAGCTTCTCGATAGTCTCTATCAGCCCTTCCTGC
>JAFARV010000531.1 GCA_019245255.1 Acidobacteriaceae bacterium
GGCGGCGCCGGCCGCAGCGGCGCTTCTCGATCTGCGTTGGCGAGCGGGCGACGAGCACCGGCTCAGTCCAGGCACAGCTTCTGCCACGGCATTCAAAGCGTATCAGTCAGCGGAAGAGTTGCGGAAGAAGCCGAACGATGACGGACTCGAGGACGCGATTGAAAAATACAAGGAAGCAATCGAAGCGGATCCTCAATACGCACTAGCGTACGGGCAGTTAGCCATTGCATATCTACGGCTTAACGCCTTGAAGCCTGCTTCGGGCGCATTGGAGTTGGCAGAGGCGAATGCCGGCAAGGCTGTGCAATTGAACTCTAAACTGGCTGAGGGCCACTTAGCGTTGGCTTCTGTCGCGAAATGGAAGGGTGAGCGGGATCAGGCGTTTGCCGAAATGCGTACCGCTATAAGTCTCGATCCAACGAATCCTCGTATTCTGCTCTGGCAAGCGCAAATGTATGCGCACTTTAATCAGTTTGAAGAGGCCCGAGCAGCTTACCTGCGGTTAAAAGCTGAAAGGCCGAACTATTGGCTGGCATACAACGAACTTGGCTTTCTGTATTTCTCTCGGCGGGATTATCGTGGTGCGATCGAGATGTATCGCGCAGCGAGCCTCGCGGCACCGAAATCGAGCATGGTCTTCAATAGTATCGGTGTGGTTCATTTGACTATTGGTGACCTTGCTGAGGCAACGCGGAACTTCGAAAACAGCATAAAGCTTAAGCCAAATAGCGCGGCTTACACTAATTTGGCGGAAACACACCTGGCGCAAGGCAAGTACGAGGACGCAATCGCATGCGCGAAGCGAGCGATTGCATTGTCGCCGGGAGCCGATGAGTACTGGATGGATCTCGCTGATTCCTACGATGCGGCGCCCGGTATGAAGCACCAGGCGATTGAAGCGTATCGAACAGCGAGGAATATCGCTGAACGAGTGCTGCGGGACGACAGCTCGGACGCCAATGCCTGGATTCGGCTCGCGCTCTATAAGGCCAAGACCGGTGAGCGCGTGGCAGCCATGGAGTTAGTTCGCAAGTTCGATCAGTTTCCCGGTTCGGATGTTGACTCAAAGCTTGTCAAAGCAAGAATATTGGAACTGCTGGGGCGGCGCAGAGAGGCACTGGCTGTCGTCCAGGAATCTCTGCAAACCGGAGCAACGCGTTTTGAAGTAGAATCGATTGCTGATCTGAGTCACTTGCGAAATGACCCTGCATACGTCCGGATCGCAGGCAGGTCCACAACCGCAAAATGGAACTGATCGTGTGAATTTGTCGGGAGACGGAAATCGACATGAGAAGACTCACACTGGCTATTCTGTTGCTTACTATCTCGATTCCCGTCTACTCTCAACGGCCACTGAAAAGGGAAGAGATAGCGGTAGGCGAGTCACATGGCCGTTTCACATTGAGTCCGGCTGACCTTCGAGCTCAATCTGGAACTGAGGTGCGATGGGCCAGCGATAAATCCCAGCTTCGCTTCAGGGTCGAGTTCGCCGGCCGCAATCCGTGTGATCCAGCGCGTTCCAAGCTGGACCAAAACCCCGCGACGTGCGTGATCAGCGACGCCGCATCTGGTGCGTACCCATACAGAATTGCCGCCGAACACAAGCGGGGCGAAGAGAAGGGCGTCATCACGCATTGCCCGGAGTGCGCCTCTCCACCGCCTCGTCGCCCTCCTCAGAGCCCAACAGAGGGCAAGATAACAGTTTTGGAGTCCAAGCTTCGCGAGCACGAACGCTAAGAACATCGGCGCTAATTTGAATGCCTAGCGTCGATATTTATGAGGCGTTGGTTTCGACTCCTTAAGAACCGCGGTCGCATTTGCTGGCGCTGAGTTGAAGTTTCAGCGCCAGCCTGCCTCATCGTTTTCGGTTCGGTTACTGGATGATGTTCGAATAGGGCGTACCGAAGGTGACGACAACGAACGTATTGCCGTTGAGAGTACCCGTCAGCGACCCGGTCGTCGCATCGCAGGTTCCCGTGAACGACTCGGTGGCGTTGCCCCACGATTCCAATGTAAATGTCCCATTGATAGCACCGGGATGACCTAAAAGGGTCGTGCGTGAGATGGAGACCCCCAATTGATCGGCTCTGTCTACCGCGAATGGCTGGTAAGTACAGATGATTCCATCGCATCCTTTTGTATCGAAGCGATCGCTGAACAACTGCTGGTTCCGGGTGCTGGATAGAGTCTCAACAAACTCGAAAAAGCCCACTGAATGAGAGCTGGCTTGCAGCGTGCCAGTTGAATAGCTTGCGAATTGATTGCCGCTGGTGTAGTTTTTGAGCGTTACCAAACTGTACGGGACATAGTAGCCGTTGGGCGCTGAAGGAAGGCAGTCGGCACGCAGCATCGCCGGCAATGTCATGCCGAGCAGAGCTAGCAGAGTGGATGAGATTCGAGCAAAATTTAGTTTCATTGGTTTCTCCTTGTGAAGTATGGGCAGCTTTGTCGCTGGTATTGAGCCGTGCACCCACGGCCAACTGCACCGTGATCACCTCTCACTGAACGAAGCGGCAATTTCGGAAAGAGTCCGCCAGCCGGGCTGCAAAATTTTATAAACTGGCGTCGCGAATGGACCAGATAAGCCCATATCCGCCGCACCCGATCGAGCGGCCGCTAATGTTCCAGCGTTGGGAGTGCCTGACCTTCCTGCATTGGCGCTACGACCCGGCTCTCATCCGTCCGCTGATCCCTGCGCCACTGCTGCTGGACACGTTTGACGGATCCGCGTGGATTGGGCTGACCCCATTCCTGCTGACCAACCTGCGGCCGCCGTTGGTTCCGGCTCTGCCGTGGATCTCAAGGTTCCCGGAGATGAACGTTCGGACCTATGTGCGCAACCGGGAAGGCTATCCCGGGATCTGGTTCTTTACGCTCGAGGCGGACCGGTTGCTGGCTGTTATCGGCGCGCGGGCATCGTATCGACTGCCATACCGCTGGGCACGCATGCGAGTGCGCGATCATCGGCACGCCGTCGAATATGAGAGCGACCGCAAGTTCGGCCACGGCCGCGCCCGCATCGCGGTCCGGCCGGACCATCCTCTGCATGTCGGCCAGCTCCAGAACTTCCTCACCGCCCGTTTCCGGCTCTATACGTTCCTCGGCAGACGCCTTGCGTTTGCCGATATCGACCACCCGCCCTGGCCCTTGCAAGCAGCCGAAGTGCTGCACCTGGAGCAGAATGTAATTGAACAGTCCGGGGTCCCTAGAGTGAGAGGTGCGCCCTTGGCGTATTTCTCGCGCCGGGTCGACGTGCGGATCGACCGTCCTCGGCTTGCGAGCTAGCAATGGAATGCCGCTTTCGTTTTTTCGCTGAACTGAACGACCATCTTGCTCCTGAGGAGCGTTACAAAACGTTTACCAAGCGTTTTTTAACGCCGTCTACGGTGAAGGATGCGATCGAGAGTTTCGGCGTGCCACACACCGAAGTTGACCTGATCACTGCCAGACAAGAATCCGTTGACTTCAGCTACGTTATCCAAAACGGCGATCTTATCTGTGTTTACCCGGTTTTTGAATCACTGGATATTTCGCCCGAAATGCGTGTCCGGCCGAAGCCTTTACGCGATCTGAGGTTCGTTCTCGACGTGCATCTCGGAAGGCTGGCTTCGTTTTTGCGAATGCTGGGGTTCGATACGCGATATCAAAGCTGCTTTACGGATTCGGAGCTCGTCCGCATTTCCGCGGATGAGCGGCGAATCCTCCTCACGCGCGACCGGGGGCTGCTGAAGCACAGAGCCGTGACCCACGGCTACTGGCTTCGCGAAACCGACAGCCGGAAGCAGGCGGCGGAAGTTGTCAGGCGGTTTGACCTGGCTGGCTCGATCGCTCCGTTTACACGCTGCATGGCTTGCAATACAGTACTAGTAGACGCCGCTAAAGAAACCGTCTTAAACCGCATCCCGCCCCGGACTGCTGAAATGTACAGCGATTTCCGCGAGTGTCCGGACTGCGGCCGCGTCTACTGGAAGGGCTCTCACTTCGTGCGCATGCAACACTGGATCGAAGAGCTTACGATCAGGCATGACTCAAGCAGTTGAACAGGCTCGGCTGGCCCGTAAGTCCGTGCCTGCGATCCTCGCTCTGAGCATCGCGATTTTCGCATTCCTGATCTGGCTCATTTACTTCAAAGGCAAAGTAGCGGAGCCGGCGTGGGTAACACAGTTGCCGGCTGCGAATGCTGTGTTCAATTCACTGAGCGCAATCTGTCTGGTGCTGGGGTACGTCAGTATTCGCCGGCGAAATGACGCGGTGCACATGCGATTCATGATCAGTGCGACGGTATTTTCCGCGTTATTTTTAACCAGCTATATCACTTACCACTATTTTCATGGCGACACTCGATTTCCCGGGCACGGGCTTATTCGGGGCGTGTATCTGAGTATTCTCGCCAGTCACATTCTGCTCTCGATGATTGCGCTACCGATGATTTTGACCACGCTCTGGTTCGCGACGCGTGGTCAGTTTCGCATTCACTCGAGAGTAGCGCGCTGGACCTTTCCGGTCTGGCTCTATGTGTCAGTAACCGGCGTGGTAGTCTTCC
>JAFARV010000559.1 GCA_019245255.1 Acidobacteriaceae bacterium
CGGAGGAACTCCGGTTGAAAGAAGGCATCGACTGGTGGCGATTGAGCGCTCGCGCCCCTCAACCGAGCGCGTTCGAGGATCGCCATGCGAGTGGCCCAGTACGCGCCCCAACTGACACCATGGATAGCGATCCTGGACTTGTCCACATCGGGTCTCGTGGCGAGGTAATCGAGCACGCTCGACAACATGCCATCCGCATCCTGGTTGGCCTTGACGGGCGCCTGCCCGGTACCGGGACCGTCCACCGCGAGAAAACCGATGCCGTAAGAAAGAATCGCGCTGAAGCTCTCTGCGAGGTCCTCTTTCCGGCTGTCGAGCCCGTTTATGGCAACCACAATGGGAACTTGGCGTGTCGCGTCTTTCGGCAGCCGCAGGTAAGCGATGATTTCTTTCCGTTCGAAAGGAATGTGGATGACTTGAAGAGGAGGATCGTGAAAACGCGCATGGGCGAGATAAGCCTCTATGGCCTTCTCGTAGCAACGCTGCTTACCTGGAGAGGCAGGCGTTGGCCAGCGCCCGAACGAGTACAGCCGCCAGGCCCTGATATAGTTCGCATCGGCTTTAGATGGCTCGGTTTTTTCTAATGATTGCGCCTGGCTCATGTAGCGGCCGGCCACATGCATGAATGCCGCTGCCCACTCGTCGTTGTCCCTGGTGTGGATGAGTGCAAAAGCGGCTCGCAGGTCATCCGGCTCAAGATTGATTACCGGATACATGCCGTTCTGCGCGCGCCGGATCGCTTCGTCTTTAATCTCGTCGATGGTGCGCTCGGGCCGCTGAGCGAAAGCGGCGCTGAAGACGGCAAAGACGAGGACTGCTGCCCGCGATGTCACGTGGCAGCCTTCAGAAATTCAGCTTTAAACCGAACTGCACGGCGCGATTGCCGCCTGAGCCGATCACAGGATTCGATGCCGCCACATCGGGAGTGGCACAGGAGCAACCGAAAGAGCCAGTAGACGGATCATTGTGCGCCCATCCATTTTGTCCGCCAAACGGGTTCGCAAAGTTCGGATGATTGAGAACGTTGAAAAATTCAACTCGGAATTGCGCTCGCCAGCGCTCCCCAAATCTCCAGTTCTTGGCAACGGACAAATCCACGTTTTTGAGACCTGTATCCCGAAAGATATTCCGGCCCATGGTGCCCTGAGTTCCGAACGCCGGAGGAATCATCACTGAGGAGCCGTTCGCGTAACAGCCGAATGCGTTCAAGCTGGCCATCGCGCCGATCGCCGCCGCATGGCTCAAGCACCCGGCCGGCATATTGGGATCACCAGGGGCGAAGTATGGAATGCCAGTAGGCGTCGAACGGAAATCGGATGGATTGCCAAAAAAGTCCCAGCGATCATTGCCCTCCCCGGTTTGGCTCACGTCGGTCCCGGCATCCATCACGCCGAAAGGCTGCGCGCCAAAAACACTAATGATCGAGTTGATCTGCCATCCCTGAAGCATTTGTGCGAAACCCTTCCGTCCCGGAAACAGATAGGTCAAAGACACGGTCAGACGGTGACGCATATCGTAATCGCTGCTGGCGTATTCGCGTTCGGGATGCGTGCTATCGCTGGGGAGGCCGAGGCCGGCGCCGAAGTCCCAGTTAGCACCGACATCATCCAAAGCATGCGAGTACGTGTAACCGAGAACCATACTCAACCCGTGATAATCGCGGGCCGTGAGCGTGGTTTGCAAACCGTCGTAGTTCGACCGATAGATATTGCCCATCTGGTAAACCTGACTCAGATACGGAAACTCACTGTAGAAAGGCCGCCCGTTCTGTTCGCAATGGCCGCAGGCGATCTCCGCCGGTGAGTTGGGATCCACCTGGTTGATATCGCGGATGCCTGCCAGCTTCGAACCGTGATTACCGACGTAGGCCACTTCAAGAGCCAGATTGGGCGTGAAAGCGTGTTGCACATTTGCGGACCAGTTCCACACATAGGGAGTCCGGAGATTGGGGTCCACGCCCAGAATGCTGCAAGGGTTTGCGAAACAATTGATGGGCGTTACCGGGAAGACGGTGCCGGATACCCCGGTTACTGCTGGATCCCAATTGAGCCCTCCTGTCAGAGGATTGCTGCCAAAAAAGTTCAGCGTGCCTACGGCGATCGATCCGCCGGGTGTCTTGCCATTGGCATCAACGATCGCGCCCGTCGGAATGGTGGCAAGGCCCAGAGAATTGTTAAATGCCAGGAAGGACTCCCAGTTGAGCGTTTCGTACATCAGGCCGCCTCCGGCCCGAACAACCGTGCGCCCCGAGCCCGACACATCCCATGCAAAGCCAAGGCGAGGCGCGAAATCTTTGTGATCGCCGTTGTAGGGCGAACCGATGCCGTGGCCGACCTGCAACAGTCCTTTCGCTGGGTCGAAGTTGCCCAGCAGATTATGCTCGTCCTCGATCACAGTGCTCAGCTCATAGCGCAGCCCGAGATTCAGCGTAAATGTCCTGCTAATGCGCCAGTCGTCTTGAATGAAACCGGCCAGGCCCCAGTTGTGAATGTGGCGTGTGGGATCGCCAACCAGCAGACTCCCTTTGCTTGGCACACCCGCAAAGAAGTCCTCGATTCCCTGCGCGCCGGGGAACGCGTCGTTGCCAAAACCAAAG
>JAFARV010000707.1 GCA_019245255.1 Acidobacteriaceae bacterium
AGATCGTGAACATCTACCAGATGCATGTCACGGGTTTGGCCGCGCCTGATAGACCCGTCGGCAATTTCCTGTTTCTGGGTCCCACTGGCTCGGGAAAAACGTGGACGGTGGAAGCCACAGCAGAAGCGCTGGTAGGGAATCCACGAGCATTGATCAAGATCGATTGCGCGGAATTTCAGCACAGCCACGAGATCGCCAAGCTGATCGGCTCGCCGCCAGGTTATCTTGGCCACCGCGAGACCCATCCACTGCTGAGCCAGGAAGTGCTCGATCAGCATCATACGGAGACCGTAAAGCTGAGCTTCGTGCTGTTTGACGAAATCGAGAAGGCGAGCGATGCGCTTTGGAATCTGTTGCTCGGAATCCTCGATAAGGGCACGCTCACTCTCGGTGATAACCGCAGGGTCGATTTCTCGCGAGCGATGATCTTTATGACCAGCAATCTCGGGGCGGCCGAGATGAGCGCCTTGAATGCGCCTAAGCTCGGCTTCGAGCGGAACTGGGGGACGGAGAAACGCGATCAGTTACTGGACAAGAAGATGTCGCGAACGGGGATAGCAGCGGCCCGGCGGAAATTCACGCCCGAGTTCATGAACCGGATTGATAAGATCGTCGTTTTTCAGCCGCTGGCCGCAGAGAATCTGCACCGCGTTTTGGATCTCGAGTTGGAACTGGTACAAACACGCATTCTTGCCTCGTCTTCGGGCAAATCGTTTGTGCTAACGGTGTCCGAGGCCGGCAAGCGTTTCCTGCTCGAACAGGGGACGGATATCCAATACGGCGCGCGTCATCTGAAGCGCGCGATCGAACGGCTGGTTGTTCATCCGGTTTCAAATCTTATCGCTACAAACCAGGTGAACAGCGGCGACCGGCTTGAAGCGGATTTCGATTCCGTGCGAAAGTGTTTGCTGTTTACAACGCGGACTGACGATTATGCTCCCAAGGCAGTGCCGCGCATCTCCGCTCAGGCCGCTTGAGAGCAGTCGCAGATCCGTTGGGTGCTGGCAGCCGCGCTCGATGACACGCAGATACGGGCTCTATTACTTTGACCGGCGGACAGAACGTTTCACATACCGGTTTCAGCATGATGAAGGCAACCCGAATAGTCTCGACAGTGACGCGGTAATGTCCGTCTATGCGGATAGAAGTGGCGTGCTGTGGGTGGGAACTGAAAATGCTGGTCTTAACAATCTCAATTTCCGGCAGGAGCAGTTTGTACGTTATAGGCATCGCGCCGCCAACGCCAATAGTGTTTCACCCGGCCGGTCAAGGCGATTTATCAGGATCCCGAGGGGGTTCTGTGGATAGGATTATTTCCTCGGGCCCTGGATAGGTTGGACCGAAAAACGGACCAAACCACGCATTACGTTCCCAGCCTGCGCGACGAGAGTATGCTATTCGGGAAACAGCGCAAAACGGTCGCAGTGTCAAGCGCGCCCGGCAAAGAGCAGCGGGTTCCTTTCACTGCCTCGGGGCGCGCATCCGCGCCCTTTGCGCTCGCTAGAGGCACTAACGTGGATAGCATCTATCAGGATGCAGTGGGTTATCTGTGGGTGGGTGGTGGGGGTTGCGGTATTGACAGGTTTGACGAACGCAAACGGCGTTTCAAACATTACCATCACAACCTAAATGATCCAAACAGCTTGATTTCTGACAATGTTTACACGATCCATGGAGACCGAGACGGCCACATATGGGTGGGCGGACAGTACGGTATTAGCCGCTTCGATCCGGCAAAGGACGGGTTTACGAATTACGTCCCTGTTCCAAGTGATCCGGCCAGTCTGCTCAATTGGATCTGGACGATTTATCACGATCGTTCCGGGATGCTGTGGCTGGGTACGTTTGGCGGCGCACTGATCCGTTTCGATGACAAGGCCGACCGTTTTGTGACTTATGCGCCCGACTCGCGCGATCTTCACAAGCTTAACGGTGGCGGCATCACCAGCATTCACAAAGATCGGACCGGGACATTGTGGGTGGGAGGGTTTGACGGGCTGTACCGGTTCGACCGGCGAAGCGGAGCGTTCACCCGCTACACGGAAACCCAGGGCCTGCCGAGCAGCACGATTCGCTGCATTCTGGAAGATAAGATTGGCAGGCTTTGGCTCAGCACCCAGAAGGGTATATCCCGTTTCGATGCCGGGACGGAAACCTTTAGAAACTACGACGTGTCCGACGGCTTGCAGAGCAATGAGTTCAGTGACGGTTGTTATGAAGGCCAAGACGGGGAGATGTTTTTTGGCGGCAGCAACGGCTTCAATGCGTTCTTTCCCGATAACATTCGCGACAATCCTTACGTGCCGCCGGTAGTGATCACCGGCTTCACAATCTTCAACAAACCTGTGCCCATCGGCGCGAAGTCGGCTCTTAGGAAAGCCATCCCATACATTGATTCCCTGACTCTCCCATACCGCGACAATGACTTCTCCTTTGAATTTGCAGCCTTGAGTTATGCGAATTCGCAGAAGAACCGCTATCGCTATAGGCTCGAGGGCTTTGATCCTGGCTGGAATGAGACCGGCAGCAAACGGCGCCTAGCTACGTACACCAATTTGGATGCCCATAAGTATGTTTTCGCGTGCAGGGATCAAACAGTGATGGCGTATGGAATGAAGAAGGCGTGTCACTGCCCATTTTCATCACGCCGCCGTGGTGGATGACCAACTGGTTTCGCACTTTGTGCGTGGTGGCGTTTGTAGCGATCGTCTGGGCCGCTTACCGGCT
>JAFARV010000021.1 GCA_019245255.1 Acidobacteriaceae bacterium
GGTCATTTCTCCTTCAACATCCCGGGCGGCCGCTGTGAAACATGTCAAGGCGACGGCACAGTTACGGTGGAGATGCAATTCCTTGCTGATGTCGAGCTTGTGTGCGAGGAGTGCAAAGGGACGCGATACAAGCCAAGTGTTCTCGAGATTCGATACAAGGGCCTGAACGTTCATGAAGTTTTGCAACTGACGATTCGCGAGTCGCTCTCGTTTTTTGCCGACGTGCCCCGTTTGATCACGCGCCTCAAGGTGCTGAACGATGTTGGGCTCGGTTACTTGCGTTTGGGTCAGTCTGCCACGACGTTGAGCGGCGGTGAAGCGCAGCGTGTGAAACTCGCCGCGCACCTTGCCCATGCGACCTGCGAAGGTACGCTGTTTATTTTTGATGAGCCAACGACGGGACTGCACTTCGACGATATCGCTAAACTGCTCCAGGCATTCGAGCGCCTGATCCACAATGGCGGCAGCGTGCTGGTAATCGAACACAATCTCGATCTGATTCAGGCTGCAGACTGGATTATCGATCTCGGTCCCGAAGGTGGTGATGCCGGCGGGCATATCGTTGCACAAGGAACACCGGAGACGCTCGCCGCACAGCCAGAGTCGCACACGGGCAAATATCTGAAACGCGCCTTGGACCAAAGGGCCATTGCTTGACGTCGGTCCGAGATCTCCCTTCCGTCGACCAGGTCGTTACGAAGCTCGCAGACTTATCCGTTCCGCGCTCAATGCTTGTGCGTCAAGTGCGCGCGGCCGTCGAACAGTGCAGAGAGGCGCTGCTCGCGGGACGCGAACTTGCTTCGGATAGCGTTGAGGAGATGGTTTGCAAGCGGATACGGCAACTGCGTCAACGGTCGCTGCGTCCCGTCATCAATGCGACGGGCGTGATCCTGCACACGAACTTGGGTCGCGCTCCGCTCGCTAGTTTTCAGCCCATTCCACGCTATTCGAATCTCGAATATGACCTGGAAACCGGGAAACGCGGCAAACGCGATGCGCACACGGCCAAGTTGTTGCATGCCTTGCTGCAGCGCACGAGCATCGTCGTTAACAATAACGCCGCGGCGGTGTTCCTGGTGCTCAATGAACTCGCAGCGGGTTACGAAGTCGTCGTGTCCCGGGGAGAACTAATCGAAATTGGCGACGGATTTCGGATCCCGGATATTATGTCGCGTTCGGGCGCAATCTTGCGCGAGGTCGGAACCACAAATCGCACCCGCGTTGAAGATTACGCGGAGGCAATTAACGATCGCACACGCCTTGTTCTGCGGGTACATCGGTCGAATTTCCGCGTGACGGGCTTCACATCCTCGCCTGAGCTCCGCGAACTTGCTCAGCTAGGACGTGAGCGTGGCATTCCCGTCTACGAAGATCTTGGCAGTGGATGTCTTGTGGACCTGCAAACTAAGGGCATCCGTGAGCCCCTGGTTAGCGACAGTTTCGATGCAGGCGTAAACGTCCTTTCGTTCAGTTGTGACAAGCTGCTGGGAGGTCCGCAGAGCGGCATCATTGCGGGTGATCCGGAATTGGTTCGCCGTATCCGCCGCAACCCGATGTACCGTACCTTTCGGGTGGACAAGCTGGTGATCGAATCACTAGAGCAGACCTTGCGGCACCTTCTGTTCGAACACTGGGACGCAATCCCGACGCTCCAAATGATCTGCCCGCATCCGGAACAATTGAAGCAGCGTGCGGAACGCGTTGCTGCCGCGTTGCCGGGCGCGCGTGTAAGGGAGCACGCTTCCCCCATAGGCGGTGGATCTACTCCAGATCAAATGCTCCCTACCTGGGTGGTGGAACTCAACCTTCCAAACGCCGCTATTCTTGAAAGCTCGCTGCGCTCCGGCCCGATCCCAGTCATCGCAAGAATTGAACACAATCTAGTGCTGCTGGATATGAGAACCGTTGCAGATGAAGAGACACAGGACCTCATTCGCGCCGTCAAAGCTTGCGTTTGAGACTACTAAGGAACTCGCGCAAAACGGTCGCGGGGTCAAGCGCGCCACGCAAGTAACCAACGAGTACCTGTACTGACTCGTGGCGCGCAGCCGCGCCCTTTGCGCTATTGCGCAGATTGCTTTGTCTTTGAGGTTACGTCGAGAGGCGGCGGAAGATTCCGATTCTTGAGCCACTCTATGCTGACGTTCGTATTTGTATTTTTCGGCAGGCGGCTCAGGTCCGGCATGAAAATCTGCATACCGGCTTGCGGCGTCATACGCGTGTACCCGTTAACGAGTTGGTTCTGATAATTCGCCAGATCGATGTCGAACCAGGCGTCGTTCGAAATATCGATCATGACGAGATCAACGTGATGCATTGTGAGTTTCCCGAAATCAAGTGAACCACCGGCAAGCCGCAGGAAATTGCGCCATTCTTCCACCTTCTCAACGTCCTTCTCGGCATTGCCAAAGACCTCTTCCAGATCGGGGTTCACAATGCGAACAGCCGTCAATTGCCCGCGAATGTGAGGGGGCGGCAGCAGTAATGAGGTGTCGAGAAAAATATCATTTCCCGAGACCTGAAGGCCGGCGATGCTTTCGGATTTGAAAACATTCGCGAGTGTGAGATTGAAGCCTCCAAGCAGCCCCTTGACGGGAATCTTCAGAGCAGTGATTTTGGTGACGTGCAGCCGGATGCGATTATCGGGCGTTGCACTTATGGTTGCGGTCAATTCGATCGGTATCGGCACCACTTTGTGAATTGTGCCCTTGAGCTTCATCTGATCGCCGTCGCCCGAAAGAGTGATGTTTTTCATCTCTCGCGTCAGGTTGGTGGAATTCAGATAGATCGCAATGTCGCCGATGTTGGCTCGCAATACTCCTGTCCTGATGTCGAGAAAGAAGGAGTCGGGATCGTCAAACGACGGGACCTCGCCGCGCCGGGCATGCGTCATCTGGCCGCGCAACCAGCGAACGTAGACGCGAAAGTTCGGGCCTTTCCGTAGCATCAGATTGTGCGCATAGACGAGTGTGGAACCCGAGTCAGACCCGGCACTGCTCGGACTAACGTTGGTAGGTTGTGCAGACGGTGTGGCCGAGGAGCGGGCCGCCGATTCGTGTATCCGGCTCGAACGTATCCACCAGAACAAAACGGCGAGAGCGAGTACGACAATGGAGATTAAAACTGGAAATCTGGCGCGCACGAATCGTAAGACGTAGTTACTGATCAAATCGCCACACGATCTTGCCGTTCACGATAGTCGCCACCGGTCCACCGCGGAATTTGCGTAAGTGGAACGGTGTGTTTCGGCTCTTGGAAGGTGAGCGGTTCACGTCGTAGGTCCATTCGTGATCGAGGTCAAAAATTGTGATGTCTGCGGGACTTCCGGCCTGTAGAGTGCCACGTCCGGCGAGAGACAAAATGTTTGCTGGACCCTGGGTATATAAACGCACCAGATCCGGCAAACTCATGCGTTTGGAGTGATACAGTCGCTCCAGCGACAGTCCTACAGCAGTTTCGAGACCCAGAATCCCGAACGGGCAGCTCTCGAATTCCTGCATCTTTTCGTCGCCCGGATGCGGAGCGTGATCGGTCGCGATTGCTTCGATATGCCCGTTCACAAGGCCTTCGATGACCGCTTCAACATCCGACGCCTCACGCAGTGGGGGTTTCATTTTGTAAGTGCTGTCGTAGGGTCGCATCTCTGAGTCGGAGAGCGTGAAATGATGCGGGCATGCCTCGGCCGTCACGTTCAGACGATATCTTTTGGCTGCCGCGACCATCGCGACGGAGTTGCGCGATGAGAGATGCGCGACATGATAACGAGCACCGGTAACTTCGGCGAGAAGAATATCGCGCGCCACCATCACATCTTCGGAACTTCGCGGAATTCCACGCAAGCCGAGCCGGGTAGACTGTACTCCCTCATGCATGTCGCCACCTGCACTGAGGTTTAGATCTTCACAGTGCTCGATCAGAGGCAGATCCAGAGCACGAGCTGTTTCCATGGCCCGGCGAACCAGGCGCGCATTCATTACCGGCCTGCCGTCATCGGAAATAGCGACAATACCGGCTTCTTTCATAAAAGCGATTGACGCCAGATCCTCGCCTGCGGAACCCTTCGTAATCGCTCCTATCGGAAACACATTCACGACCGCGCACTGGCGAGCCCGCTGCAAGATGTAACTTGTCACTGTTGCGCTGTCGTTAATTGGCTTGGTGTTCGGCATGCAACAGACAGATGTGAATCCTCCGGCGGCTGCGGCACGCGAGCCGGTCTCTATCGTTTCCGCGTGCTCGAATCCGGGCTCGCGAAGGTGCACATGCATGTCGATAAAGCCCGGAGCCACGATCAGGCCCGACGCATCAAACGTCTCACTCCCAGTCACGTCAATCCCGCCGGCTATCTCGCGTATGACACCATCTTCAATGGCGACGTCCGCAACCCGATCGAGATCCTGCGAAGGGTCAATGACGCGCCCGTTCTTTACAACGAGCCGGTTCATTGCGCGAACACCCTCTCGAGCACCGCCATACGCACAGCAATTCCGTTTTCCACCTGATTCAGGATCGTGGAACGTTGAGAGTCCGCGACCTCAGAGGAGATCTCGCGTCCTCGATTGATGGGTCCTGGATGCATGACAATAACGTCGTCTTTTGCGAGCTGGATGTGCTCAGGGCGAAGCCCGTAAAATCGAAAATACTCGTTCGCGCTGAACGCTGGTTCGTGCTGCCGCTCGAGCTGGACGCGCAGCATCATGATCACGTCCACGCCCGCAATTGCCTCTTCGATGTTGTTCGTCAGGTGCACACCCGATGCGATCTGGGCCATTTCCCTGGGTAATAGAGTCGGTGGTCCACACAGAACAATCTCCACTCCGAACTTTGATAGAAGAAACACATTCGAACGGGCAACCCGGCTGTGGGCGATGTCGCCTATGATCGCCACACGCAGACCTCCTAGGACTGATTTGCGGTCGAGAATGGTACGTGCATCGAGCAATGCTTGCGTCGGATGCTCGTGCGTTCCGTCGCCCGCGTTGACGATCGGGATCGGAAGAAATCGTGAAAGAAAGTGAGGTGCGCCTGACGCCGCATGCCGCATGACGATCGCGTCCGGCCGCATCGCCCCGAGAGTATTTAAGGTATCTACGAGCGATTCACCCTTCGACACGCTGGAGGCTGCCGCTGTGATCGAGAGCGTATCCGCGCCCAACCGTTTAGCCGCAATTTCAAAGCTCGTTCGCGTTCTTGTCGATGCTTCGAAAAACAGATTGACAACCGTCCGCCCGCGAAGAGTGTCGAATCGCCGGAAACTTTGGCCGGGTGCGGGTTGAAACTCCTTCGACCGCGATAACAGTGCGTCGATTTCTTCCCTGCTGAGCGACTCGATATCCAGCAGACCCCGCGCCATTACTGCGCCACGGCGATCGGCTCATCCACGCGTTCCACCAGCATCACTTTTTCCTGGCCGTCTATCTCTTGGAATTTCACTTCAATGATTTCGGCCTGACTCGTCTGAACCAGCCGGCCGACATACCGGGCCTCAATTGGCAATTCCCGGTGTCCGCGGTCGATCAGAACCAATAACTGCACCCTCGCCGGGCGGCCGTGGTCGAAGAGCGCATCCAAGGCAGACCGAATGGTGCGCCCCGTGTACAACACATCGTCGGTAAGGACGATGTCCTTGCCAACTACCGGAAACTCGATTTGTCTGGCATTAAGGACGGGACGTTCGGAGATAGTCGAAAGATCATCGCGGTAAAGGCTGATATCCAGGATTCCGACGGGAACTGTAATCTTCTCCAGGCTCTCAATTTTGGAGGCGAGCCGCCGGGCCAGCGGCACACCTCGGCGCTTAATGCCTACAAAAGCAAGTTTGTCAAGATCGGAGGTTTTTTCGAGCACCTGATGTGCCAGGCGGACCAGCGTGCGGTCAATCTCCGACGCGCTCATGAGCTGTTTCTTTTCGCGAACTGTGGGCATGCGGCGGCTCGGGTTGCTATTGCAGATTATATGCGCTGGTGTGGCTAGCCGTAGCTAGCTTTTGAGCCGTCCTCTGATTTTTCGAGCCAGTTTTTCGATTTCTTCCGTCTTCTTCACCGTCGAAATGGGAACAACGAAATTGCCGGCTTTCTGTAATTCATCCCGAATCTCCTCCGCTAACGTGACCAATTGAGCCGCATCTTTCAATGAGTCCTCATGCTGCTTTTTCGCTATTGCATCGGTCTGTGACCTGCCATCCGGCAGGCGGCGGTCGTGCTCGGTGTCATCTGGAGGGGTGTGGCGCGGCGGTTCGTCAGGAAATGTCGGAGCTTGCGCCGCCAGCGTGCTCGAGGCCGCGACGAGAGCGACCACAGCGCGCCTTGTAAGGTCCATACCGTTGTTATCATAAGCCCAACAATGACATTCATTTTCGGGCGCGGGAGTTCGGCTCGGTGGAGGTAGGCGTCGGCGTCATCGGGCTTGGGAACGTTGGGCTCGGTACGCTGCAGATTCTTGCGGAAAATGCCGGGTGCATCCGTGAGAAATTAGGGTTTCCGCTGCGGGTCAGAGCAGTGTGCAGCCGATCCGTTCACCAGAAAACGCTGCCGCCGCTCGGTGATCATGTTCTCCGGACAACGAACTGGCGCGAGGTGGTATGCGATCCGGAAGTGGATGTTGTCGTCGAGGTTATCGGGGGAACCGGTACCGCCAGCCACATCATTGAGGCGGCTCTTCACGAGCGGAAATCGATTGTCACGGCCAACAAGGAGCTCATCGCTTTGCGCGGCGCGGAGCTCTGGGAACGCGCTAACCAAAATGGCGTTAACCTCGCAATGGAAGCAAGCGTTGCCGGCGGCATCCCGATACACACAGTCCTGCGCGAGGGAATCGCCGGAGACCGCGTGGTGGCCCTTTACGGCATCCTCAATGGAACCAGTAACTTCATCCTCACGGAAATCGAGAAAAGCAACGCTGCCTTCCACTCCGTTCTTTCCGAAGCGCAGCAGCTTGGTTATGCGGAGGCGGATCCTTCGGCTGACGTAGATGGTCTCGATGCCCGCTCCAAACTGGCGATTCTCGCTGCCCTTGCGTTTGGTGAACGGCTCACGCCGGAGGACATCTACGCCGAGGGCATCCGGCGCATCATGCCGGTTGATTTCGCATACGCACATCAACTGAAACATACGATCCGTCTGCTGTGTGTGGCCCGCCAGACGCAGCAGGGTTTGCTGTTGTCGGTGCGCCCCAGCCTGATCCCGCAGGCGGCGATTCTCGCTCAGGTTCAAGGCGCCTACAACGCTATCTGGGTGCGTGGCACGTACGGCGAGGATACCTTCTATTACGGGCGCGGCGCGGGCCCAAGGCCGACCGGTGTAGCGGTGGTCAGCGATCTTATGCGCGTTGCCCGCGAGATCCGCTTCGGCAGCCCCGAGCGAGTGAGCCCGTTCGCACATGAGCGGCTCGGAGTTTACAAGCCGATGCCGATCTGCACCCACAAGTCTGCTTATTACTTA
>JAFARV010000039.1 GCA_019245255.1 Acidobacteriaceae bacterium
GGGAATCGGTGAAGAGCAGAGTCGCGGCGTTGCTCGGGCCGCAGACATCGCTGCTGGCGGATGAGATGCGAAGCAGCAGAGTTTTGGCATTTTCAAGAGCACCACCCCGAAGGAGGTGTTGCGCCTGCATAAACTCAAGTACTAAAACGCTTGGATCGTTCTCGCCACCAAGAGCGCGGTAGCAACGAAGAGCTCGCGCATAGTGCTCATGAGCTGCGTGGGTATCACCAGAGGCATAGAGCTGATTCGCCAGGTCGACGCGTGTGGCGAGAGTGCGGGAGTCGGATTCGCCGAAACACTCCCCTTCGATTGCGAGGAGATCGCGCAGATAGCAACAGCCTCCGATCAGATCGCCTTCCGCAAGGCAGGCGTCGGCTTGAGCGCGAAGGGAGACCCGTAGGGAGCCATACATTTCCGGGCGCGCATCCGCGCCCTTTGCGCTATTGTCTGAATTCGGCAGTGAATCCGGAGACGGAGGCATCATGCTCGGCTGTTAGACGATACGATTGCGATCTTATTTCGATACTCAGCTCCATCCATCCCCGACCCTCCCGGTAAGATAAATTCTTCACGCGCGAATCTATGAGAATTGCATGTTCGATTGTTCAGAACGTTATACGACTGCTTGGAGTGGTGCTGCTTGTTGTCGGGTTTTTGTTTTGGACAAGACACGCTCTTGAACTTATACCTTTTCACAGAGCGTTAGGGATAGTGTTGGTCGTACTGCTCTGGTTTCTCTCGGGACTGGGGTTTGCAGCCCGGCTGAAGCCCGGGCTGGTGATTGCCGGCTTCTGTTGGGGCTTGCTAACGCTTTATTTCGGCCTGATCATGCAGCAGCTATTGCCAGGGCGTGCGCACGAAGTGATTCGGGTGGCGCACTTTTTGATTGGATTAGGTGCGATCGGCGTAGCAGAGGCAATTGCAGGACGCACACGGCGAACGTTGGCTGCATTACCGCGGGCATAGAGGGAAGAGGATCAGAGAAGGGGACGAAGGCCGCACACTTACCCAGCGATATCTAGGCAAAGATGCACACAGCTGCGCAAGGTACTTGAGTACTGTGACGGCAAAATGCAACGTGTAACACAATGTCACGTTTCAAGCGTCCTTGTCACTAGGGAGAAGCGTCCGGAATGCTAATTCTACAAGGAGGAATCCTTCCGCAAGATGATTCACCCGGCTTCACCGGGCGAAGCTCCCTCGAGTTTGCAGGACAGCAGCAGTGGCGAACGTCCACAGCAACCATGCGTTCAACTCAGATGGCGGGGTGCAGGTCCACCCGCACCCGGTCACACGTCAGAATGGGACGTCGTCGTCGGTAACACCCATACCGGAGAAGGGGTCGTCCTCAGCAGCGGCTCCCTGGCCGGCTGGCTTGCCTGAACGAGGCGCACCAGCAGCGCGGTTCGCGGCTTGCGAAGCAGAATCAAAACCACCCTCGCCTTTGCCACCGAGCAGAATGACTTCTTCGGCGATCACCTCGGTGGCGTAGACCTTTTTCCCATCTTTATCGTCGTAGCTACGGGTGTGTAGTCGCCCCTCGATGTAGATCTGCTTTCCCTTGGTGAGGTAGTTGGCAAGGTTCTCCTGTTTCCAAAGGACGATATTTGTCCAGTTGGTCTCCTCCTTCCACTCATTAGTCTGTTGGTCCTTCCAGCTACGCGTGGTGGCGACGGAGAAGCGAGTGACGGCGGTCCCGGAAGCTGTATACTTCGTTTCGGCATCGCGGCCCAGATTGCCGATGAGAATAACTTTATTGACGCTTCGGGAAGGCATAAAACACGAACTGTAACACACCGGGGCCGCAAGTTTTTCGAGTCAGCGGTGGAGACGAATTTCTTATGCGGCCTGCGGCAAAAAAGCATCTAACGTGCAACAAAGCCAGCAGTCACAGTACGCCCAGGGTTGGAACGTAGCACTATGCAGGCGGATGCGTGTCCCCGGCTGGCGCGGATTGGAACATAATAGAAAACATCGTCTAGCGACTTTGGATAAAGTCGTTATCAGCCAGTTGGGGGATGGATGGCATCGCGGTTAACGGGATTGTGGACGCCTACGCCCACTCCCAGGATGGTTTTGTCGAGGGACACCCGGCGGGGCAGCGGGCACGCCAGAGTGGTGTTTGTGCTTGCGGTTTTTGCCGCGGCTCCCGGAATCCGGTCACAGACGCTTCTTAAAGCCGCAGAGGCGGGGCAACCCGTCACACTGATGCCGAGCGATCTGGCGGTTCTGGAAGCCGGCGAGCTGCGCAAGGATCTTCCCTGTACGGTGAACGACCGTAAGCCTGAACTCGGCTTCGATCTGCGTTTTCATGGCGGATATGAAGTGACGATCCCCGTGCGCGAGCTGAGTGGGAACGGCAATCAGCTCACGATTCTGTTTCGCGCTTATGCCGAGGCAGACAAAGAACACCCATCCTATTTCGTGCAGCACATCGCGGTGCCGGAGATAGAAGACGACGCGAAGGGTGACGCTGCGATACAGGGAGCGATGGATTTCGGCGAAGGACGATACCACGTTGACTGGATGATGCGCGACCGTAGCGAAAGGCTGTGTTCTGCGATGTGGGACTCGGACGCAACGCTCGCGCCGAAAGATAAGGCGATACCGTTGTTCCTGAAGCCGAATGAGATAGCGCAGAGCCGGACTGAGCCCTTCGTCAACGATACCGTTGCCCGCGCTTCGTCAGAGGACGGGGGCACATTGAACCTGAAACTGCTGGTGAATTTCGCTCCGCAATCCCAGACTGCTGCTTCGCTGAAACCGAATGATCTCGACGCTCTGGTCACCATCCTCAAGACAATAGAGCGCGATCCGCACATCTCGCGAGTATCGCTCGTCGCCTTCAACATTAATGAGAGCCGGATCGTGTACCGGCAGGACGCAGCGGAGCAGATCGATTTTCCCGCGCTCGGGAAGGCCCTACACACGGTCTCGCTGGGCACGGTCGCGGTAACGAGACTGGCGGATAAGCATGGCGACACGGCTTTTCTCGAAGACCTGATCGAGAAAGAGGTAGGAGGCGGCACCCACCCAGATGCCGTGATCTTCGCAGGGCCCAAGGCGATGCTGAACGCCGATGTACCCGAGAGCGATCTGCGGCGCATCGGAGAAATTGAGTGCCCTGTTTTCTACCTGAACTACAACGTGGATCCGCATGCGATGCCGTGGAAAGACTCGATCAGCCATGCGATTCGAGTGTTCAAAGGCACCGAGTACACGATTTCACGACCCAAGGACCTTTGGTTCTCG
>JAFARV010000077.1 GCA_019245255.1 Acidobacteriaceae bacterium
CCTCCAGCCCTACGCGGAAGCGATTCAAAAGCTTGTTCTGGCCGCCCGGAAACGGATCCTCGAAGCCGCTCCCGAAGCGAGCGAGTTCGTCTACGAGGTGTACACCATCGCCGATCACTTTACGTTCACGGAGCGGCCCAGCGATGCTTTCGTCTTCACCAGTACCAACGCCAATTGGGTTAATCTCGGCTTCAACTTCGGCTCAATGCTCCCTGATCCGGATGGCCTGCTGCGCGGCGAGGGTAAGTGGATTCGTCATGTCCGCATCGCGCACGCGACCGATCTGGACGCGCCTGGTGTTCGTCAGTTAGTAATAGCGGCCATCTCACAAGCCGAGCGGCCCCAAGTCAAAACCGTGAAGCCGAGTACTACAATACACTGGGCTCGATCCGCCAAGACGCCGTCTGGCTCGAAGCGTCGACGCCCCTAACATCTTTGCCGCATCGAAAGGCCCTTAGGGCTTTGCGGACGGCTGCCAGAGCTCAATCTTATTCCCATCCAGGTCATAGATCCAGGCAAAGCGACCATAGGATTCATTCATTCGTTTGGGATCAATCTTTACTCCCTCTTCCTTTAAGCGATCGAGCAAAGCATCCAGATCGTCCACGATGTAGTTGACCATGAACGGTGCGGGGCTGGGATCGAAATAGTGAGTGGAGGTGGGGAAAACACTCCAAACTGTAACGTGTTCCTTTTGCGGGTCGTCGTGTTCGCGCCACGAAAGCATCGCGCCTTGGCCTTTGTCAGCGATTCCCAGGTGCTTCGAATACCATTCGCGCATCTGATCACGATTTGCGGATTTGAAGAAGACACCGCCGATTCCAAGGATGCGCCCCCGCTGCTCCATCTTGACAGGCGGCTTCGAATTTTCAGCTTGCGGAGATTGCACTTCCTGTCCTCCTTGTGGCCAAGCCGAGATGAGCAACAGCGAGCCGAGCGCAATTGTGCTCCAGGGTATTCCTCGCATCTGCGGATTATATAACTTCGATTGAAGAGGCTTTATTTATAGTCTTCGCAGGGCCCGATGAGACGTCCCAGCTCATCGCACGCCCAAAATATGAAAGATAACGTAAAAGGATGCAGAGAAAAGCCCTGCTCCGAGTAGCACACAAACCGGCAGCGTAAGAACCCACGCGAGCAGTATATTGCGGAGAGTTTCCGCCTGCAATCCGGAGCGATTCGCCGCCATAGTTCCGGCGATACCCGAAGACAGCACATGGGTTGTGCTAACAGGAAGCCCAAACCGATCGGCCAGACCAATTGTTGTCATTGCGATTACCTCTGCCGAGGCGCCCTGTCCATAGTTCAGGTGTTCCTTGCCGATGCGCTCGCCAACGGTGACGACGATTCGCTTCCAGCCAACCATAGTTCCGAAACCCAGTGCGCAAGCCACCGCGATCTTCACCCAATCCGGGATGTATTTGGTTTCCTTGGATAGCGCGCTGCTGTACTGGGCCAGCACTTTGACCTCATTTGCGTCTGTAATCTTCTTCGTTTTGACGAGCTTGTTGATGGATTCGCTCATCAGGTAGATGTCACTGCGAAACCGCCTTTTCTCTTCTACACTGAGACCCGCATAACTGCTCCTGTTTGAGAGCTCCTTGATGATGTCCTGGTTCTTCCCGGAAGCGGCATCGTAAGTCCGCGGAGTGGCGGTGCTCTTGGTCTTCAGGAAATCCGAGAGGTCGCCGGTCGAAATCTGCCCTGTTACATTGCCCGACTGATCCCGGTGTCTCTCGAAGATAGGCCCGGCTTGCTGGGCCATCGCCACAATCTTCTGAATATCTTCCTGCTTCGTTGACGGGTTCAGGGCGTACGAACCGGGCAGGATACCGACCAGGATTAGCACAAGCAATCCCATTCCTTTTTGGCCGTCGTTCGACCCATGGAAATAGCTCACTCCAGTACAGGTGAGGATCAGCAAACCACGTATCCACGAGGGCGGCGGCTGTTCCTTCTCGGGTGGCCTGAACAGCTCCGGACGCCTTATAAGAGCCTTGGCCAGCAGCAAGAGAAGGCCTGCTCCCACGAAGCCGACGATAGGTGAAACGATGAGGGATGAGAAGACATCCCCCGCTTTGGCCCAATTCACACCTTCGCCAAATACGTGGCCAGGAGCCAGCATCGAGTTGGCCAAGCCGACGCCCATAATGGACCCGACCAGCGTATGGGAACTCGAAGCGGGAAGCCCTAAGTACCAGGTTCCAAGATTCCAGATGATCGCCGAAAGTAGCAGCGAGAACACCATGGCGAAGCCGGCACCGGAGCCAACATTGAGCACCAATTCCACAGGCAATAAGGCTACGATGCTGAAGGCGACGGCCCCGTTAGAAGCCAGTACGCCTGTCAGGTTACATAGCCCGGACCAGACCACGGCTACGACAGGTTTCAAACTGTGTGTATAAATCACAGTTGCCACCGCATTGGCGGTATCGTGGAACCCGTTCACAAACTCAAAAGCGAGCGCTAGTCCAATTGCGAGAACCAGCAGTATGGTGGATCCAAAATTTACGGAATCGGCAGCGTGCAAGAAGTGTTTTCCTTTGAAGGACTTTGTGAAGCTCCTTGCAGAATAAGAAAGCATTGTTAACGTCTCATGACATTTAGTACTCGACGTGCTTCTCCAAGGGCCGATAATTGAGTTGAGCACTGTGACAGAACCAACCAAGCGTCCGTCGTTGTTCGAACACCTGTTCTTACGCTATGGTGCCGGTTCCGGGCTGCTCAAGCCGCTAACCGGGTTCCGCTGCTATAACGCCTTTGCCTGGACGGTTATTGGTCTAGGGATCG
This sequence comes from Acidobacteriaceae bacterium, assembly GCA_019245255.1. Taxonomy (GTDB): domain Bacteria; phylum Acidobacteriota; class Terriglobia; order Bryobacterales; family Bryobacteraceae; genus Bog-105. The sequence continues at coordinate 2,791 of JAFARV010000077.1, forward strand.
CGGGCTGGATCTTCGGCCTTTGGTTCTTGCGAACGCATTTCCCGGAATAGACAATCGAACCGCTAACAAAGTTGTCGCGCAGATTCAGCGTTACCACCAGCTCGGGCACCTATATACATCCAAGCGGAGCCCAGGCGCATTTTACGGCGCGAGTTCGCAGGCATTAGCGCCGTCGCTGACAGGGCTCCTTTGAATGATTTGTTCACGCCTGTCCGAATCTACTGCGTGATTTCTATGCCGTTAGACGCTGCGTTGTCAACCACCGACGTGTACTGAATGACTATCTGACCGCTGCTGTTCGCATTTGCGGTAAACTCATCGATCACCGCCTTGTTCTGCGCCCCTGCGGTTGCATAGATGTCAAACTTCGTGAGGACCTGGGTTCCATTGATGCTCACGTTGAACACGCGTTGCCCGCTGGCGTTCTGGAAAAGTTCCGCGAAATGCAACCGTACTTTGTAAGCCGCTCCCGGCGTCAAGTTGGGAAACGTGTACGTGAAATTACCGTATCGTTGCGTTTGATAGACCAGTTGCGGTGCGGGATTGGTCACCCCGCTCGTATCGATGGATGAGGAGGTCGAAAAGGTAGTGCCGCCGGAATAGAAGGCGTCCGCCACAAAGGGACTGGCTGCGCCACCTCCAGAATTCACCGCGAACACGTCTGGTTTGGCGCCCGATGACACCGTGATCTGTGCAGTGGGATTTCCGGTGGGGTTGAAATTCACAACGCTAATTGTGATGCCGTTGGCGCTGTCCGTATAGGTTTGGCCGGTTAGCCAGACTTCGTCGGTGCTCCTGGGATCGCCCTGCGGATTGGACATCTCGATATGGGCGTCGACATCGACCGAGGTGAACAGCTCGATCCTGACACCTTCGGACGATAGGGCATTACCGATGAAGGCGGAAGCCAGCATGATCGGGTATGAGTCGTAGCCGACGAGGGTGCGCGCCGAAATGACGTATTTTGTGCCATTGGGCAACGGCACGTCAATCGCAGTCGGCAGCCCGGCGAGCGGCTGGGTTAGACGGCTGAGATTATACGTCTGCGTTCCACCGGAGAATGTCGCATGGCTGGCTGCCGGGATGAATCCCATAAGTTCGCGCCGCGATGCATCCCATTCCGGCGAGACCGAAGAGCTACGCAAGGGCACGCCGGGAATCGGGTTCATGGGGTTGTCGCCATACCATGCCGCCCCGCCCAGGGGATCGGACATCGAGTCAGTGTGCTGGCCGCCACTGCTCAAGATGTGCCCGAGCTCATGCACCACCAGCGGAGGCGAGGTGAGTCCCATCTGGTTCACGATCAGCGCGTTCAACCGTGTGGGAGAGGGCGTTGCCAGTGGACGGGTCCATGATTCGCCCTGGGCATCCCCTAATGCGTCATTCATATACACAGCCACGTAGGTGAAGGGCGCCAAATTGACGCCGTTTTGCTGCGCAGCCGCGATGCAGTCGGTACCGGCAGCACTTCCGGTGGCATAACTGCTTAAAGGATTGGGCAAGGTATACCAGCCGAAGGCTTGAGTGCCTTGTAAACCGATTGTCCCGTTCGATGCGTCCTGGACAAGTCCGTTGATCGAGTCGTCCGCGGTCGCACCGTTGAATGTGACCGGATTGTTGATCCAGGTTGCCAAAACGGCGGCAGGCGTGAAACCGTAGGTGTTCGGCTTATCCGAATATTGGCAGAGGAGCACGGCCACCGGCCGCGTGCCTGCGCCACCATAGGGTGTCTGGGCATGCAATGGCAATGTGCCGGCGAC
>JAFARV010000291.1 GCA_019245255.1 Acidobacteriaceae bacterium
TCGCCCCGACGGTATCAACCTGGGCATGAATCTTGGCGAAGCCGCAGGCGCAGGCATCGTGGAGCACATTCACATGCACGTTCTGCCCCGCTGGTTCGGCGATGCCAATTTCATGACGAGCGTTGGCGATACGCGCATTCTTCCGGAAGCATTGGAAGATACTTACACGCGATTGGCGCCGCAGTTCGGGAAGTGACGACGGGCATTCACTTGCGCGGTTCTTTCAAGGTCACTACACGGTCCGCTTCGACGTTCTTCAGCACTTGAACCGTTCCCGAAGGCCAGGTGACTTCGACCACTTGGGCGCGCTTGTCGGGACCGAGCCCAAAGTGCACCGGACCGTCGCTCGAGGAGGCGTATCCAACACTAGTGGTCATGTGATTGTATTGAGTGCCGGCAGTTTGACTTGTGACCTTTACGCGGGCACCAATGCCATCGCGGTTGCTTTTGGTACCTTCGAGCGCGATGTCGAGCCAGTGCGCTGGTGCGGGGCTTCGGTTCATCCAAATCTCGGCAGGCCGCGAGAGTGCCGTGGTGACCACATCGATCTTGCCATCGCCGTCTAAGTCGCCGAATGCACATCCGCGGTGGCGGGCGGGAGGGGTTGCGTTCAGTCCGGCTTCTTCGGTCAAAGCCTCCCATCTTCCGTCCGCGCCGAGGCTGCGAAAAACCGTGTTGTGCTGGTCAACCGCCTGGCCCGGTTGCGGAAGCGACCCAACATGCCCCCGTGTAACAAACAAGTCTTTCCAGCCATCGTTATCGAAATCGAACAGTCCCGCACCAAAGCCAGCCATGTGCAGCGTCAGGGCTCGCAGTCCACTTTGCGCCGTTGCGTCGCGAAAAAGTCCCTTGCCGTCATTCAGGTACAGGGGGAACGTCTGATTATTCAAGGCAACGAGTGCTATATCCGGTAATCCATCGTTGTTGACGTCACGGAAATCAAGCCCCATTCCTGAAACGAAATTGCCGTCTTCGGGCAGGGCGACGCCCGCCGTCATCGCGACCTCCTCAAACTTGTCGCCGAGGTTGTGAAACAGCGAATTATAGTAGCCGTCATTCGTCACGAAAATATCGGGGCGCCCATCCAGATCGTAATCGGCTACACCAGCGCCCATTCCCTTTCCAACGTGACTGCGAATCCCCCATTGTGCAGAGACATCGCGGAAAGTACCGTCCCCGTTGTTCAGATAGAGTGAGTTCGGCTGTCCTTTGTAGTACCGGGGATGGCAATAATCGGCGCTTGTCTGAAAAGCGCAAAGAGGCTTATCGCTATATTGCCACTGAAGATAATTCACGACCAGCAGATCGAGCAGGCCGTCATTGTTGACATCGACCCAGGCTCCTGTGACGGCCCATAGCGGTCCAAACTCCGGGTCGTTCGTGTGCGCAAGCCCGGCCTTCGCTGTAACATCAGTAAACGTCCCATTCCTGTTGTTGTGATACAGCGTGTTACGGTACACACCCGCAACGAATATGTCGGGATAACCGTCGTTGTCGTAATCGGCAACGGCAACGCCGATATCAAAGCCGGTGCCGGCCAGCCCTGCGGCGTCTGTAACGTCAGTGAAGGCACCATTCCCATCATTACGGAACAAACGGTTCCTGTATCTCAGGGCATCTTTCTGCAGAGTCGCAATGTTCGCTCCGTTGACGAAGTAAATGTCGGGACGGCCATCGCGATTGTAGTCGAAGATCGCGACCCCACCCGCCATCGTCTCGGGCGCGTTCTTTGCGGGTGTTTCGTCACTGTCGAGCTGAAAGGGAATTGCTTGAAACGAGAATCGAATTGGGGAGACTGGAGCTGGGCCCGAAAAAACGGCTGCGGCTGTGCAGGCGAGAAGTAAGATTGCGCCAGATAAGACGGCAGTACTCCCAGCCCGCATGCCTAGAAAAAGGGAGGGGTAACTTTCGCGACCCCTCCTCAGTTTAGTTGTTGAATGCCGCAGAAGCTCAGAAGTAATACTTAGCTGCGAATTCTATAATTCGATAACCCGACGTGAAAGCCGGTTTGCCGTTAGTCTCAGTATTTGTGTTCGTTTGCGATATAGACCCGTTCGAATTAGCGAAGCTCAGTTTGATATCGCCGTTGTTCTGCACATTAAACGAGGCGTTCGGATGGTTCAGGAAGTTGAAAGCTTCCAGCTGGAGTCTGAACCTTTGGTGTTCGGTTATCGTGAACTCCTTGAAGATAGACAGGTCGCTGTTGATACTCCCAGGCCCGTGAATGTAGGGCCAGACAATGCTCCCGTTCGTGCCCGGTGCGGGTGGAGCGAAGCACGCCGGGTTGAAATACTGGCCCGACGAGAGATGGCTCCGCGGATCGCAAATCAATGCCGGCTGCAAGCTAATCGCATTTGTGCCCAAATAGGTACTATTAGATACATTATTTGGCCACTGCACGTTCAAGTTACCGCCCGTGTTCGGTTGTAGTGGCACGCCGCTCTCGAGACTCGTAACGCCGGAGAGTTGCCAACCGTTGATTACCCCCTTCAGAAAAGCATTGCCACGAAAGGGCCTACCAAGATTGATAAAGTAACTGGCATTGAAAACGTGCGTGTGGTCATACGCAACGGGACCGTAGTTATTGCTCAAACGTGTTGCATCCACGTTAGAGCCTATTCCAGCGCCATTTCCCGAAGTACCATCCCAAGTTCCCAGTGTCTTTTCGAATGTGTAGTTGAGATTAAGAACCACACGTCCCGCACGCTTGATCCATGATGCCTGCAACGAATTGTAATTGGAGTAGCTGCCGTGACTCTCAAGATAAATGTCCTGGTAGTTCCGGAGAGGGAAATAATCGTTGCCGTTAAAACTAGAATTACAAGCGACGCCCTGGATGCAATTGACTGCGCCCGTAACCGGATCGGGCCTGAAGTAAGCCCCCACGGGAATCTGGTTCAAATCATTGAGCTTATTATTGGTGCTACCAATTAACATGTCCCGTGTTCTGTTCCCAACATATGACATCTCGACCAACGATTGCCACGGTATGGCCTGCGAAATGGTGAAATTGTAATCCCAGGTGTACGGGGTGCGGCTATCGCCCAATTGCAAGGGCGAAATCGAACCTCCATTCAGGGCGCCCGCACCGGTCGGCAAGTTCGTCAGCGAGTTAATCTGAGCGAGCGATGTCAGTCCCGGCGACCCATAATTGAACTGACCGCTGGAATTCGCGTCCGCTCCGGCCGTTGTACCGGTGCCTACCTGGAATCGGAAGAGCGAAGCGCCGCCGCGTAAAACCGTCCTGCCGTTGCCGAATAAGTCATAGGCAGCACTGAATCGGGGAAGCGGATAGAACCAGGGTGAAACCCATCCGGATGTTGGGACGCCCGGCGCAATCTTGTGATAAAGAATGCCTGTGTTTGTTGGAGCGTTCGGGGAATTGTTGTATAAAGTAGGATCAAATACGATGGCTCCGTTCGAGTTGGGGTCGTAGTATTGACCGATATGATCCATGCGGATGCCATAGTTGAGGGTCAACCGCTTGGTGGCCTTCCAGGAATCCTGTCCATACCAGGAATACTGAACGGAACGCGTGTCGGGCGCCAGGATGCTGCTCGTTTGTGTGTAACTTTGGGCATGCCCGACAAGTAAGTCGGCGATAGTATTACCAGTTGTCGTCGAACCGTATGTCTCGAACTCGAACTGGCCTTCAGCGCCGGTCGTGGTCTGCTGGTTCCCTTCCATGTTCCAATAGAAACCAAATTTCATGGTGTGCGTCCCTGCAACCTTGCTGAGATTATCGGCTACGGATGGAGCGTACTTATGAGCTCCGAACTTCCCGCCTTCGAACGTTCCGCCGAAGCTCGCCTGCGGGTAGAAATCGGCAAGGCCGCTAGACCAGCTCAGTATGTCCGCCATTTGAGTTGGTTTCACGCCGAACAGTTGTTTGTAAGTCATCCCGAGACTGCTTGGATTCACAGCCGCGGGGTTCACAGGGGCGGTCACATTGACGTAGTCCGCGTCGGCAACCACG
>JAFARV010000647.1 GCA_019245255.1 Acidobacteriaceae bacterium
CGTGCTGCATCCGGGGTGTTAGCTCGAGCGATAGCACTTAGGAGCTCCGGCTCGGGTGATCCAATCCCCGCTTGCACAAGTTTCTGAAGCTGAGGCAAGAATGCGCGACATTCGTCGGAAGTCAAACCTTTCGCCAGCGCAGCAGCCGCTCCCGAGTTGCGATTCAGTAAGGTCTTTCTCGCCAGGTCTTGAGCTCCTGCGTAGTTAACCGCACCCAACAGCTCAAGCGCATGTTCTGAAAGTGGGCCCCCGCCGTCGATAGAACGGGTCAGCACTTTCCATGCGGATTCGCGCGGATCGAGTTTCGCCGGCAAAAACGCACTACACGCGGCTATTAACAGGAACCCCTTAAAGGTCCTACGGAGTGTAGCGATGCAGCACTTTTCACGGAGACTTATATACGTTGTTTCAATCGGAATTGCCACCGGTAATAGAACGACTCTCTATTTAGACGCTGTCTCCGACCACGGTGGCACAATGCCGTTCACCCGCGCATACGCCACCAGTTGGCCCATATGCTCATTCGCGTGGACCAGGATGCGTAAATAAATCCCAGCTACGGTTGCGTCCCTGTTCGCAACGGTGACGTGCTTCTCAAGGTCTGCGGGACTGGCTTGCGAATGCGCGATTTTCACCGCGTCCAATGATCGCTTCAGCCAGTCGATCACCTGGGCCTTACTCGTCACCGACGTTTCGCTACCTCTAACCAAATCCGTCGGCAAAGGCTTCCCCGTTCTTGCCATGAGCCCATAATTCGCAATCACGATGTGCATGAACACCTCGCTGGTCGAGCGCACACCAGGTCCCGGCCGCCACGAATACTTTGCTTCCGGTATAGCTTGCGCCAACTCCATGAGTTGTCGCGAGCAATGCAGCCATTCACCGTCATATCCCTGCCAGAGCCCCTCCAGCGGATCGGGCTTCTGCGCATGAACCGCCATGCCCATCAACAGCAGCGCAAGTAAGAGCTTCTTCATAGCTCCCAAGTGTACTTCAAGAAATTCAGTTGCTGACGCAACCTCCCTCCCCGCGCGAGTGCCGCCGACTCACTCGGAGTTGGTTTCCTTTATCCCTCGCAGGTATTCCGCAAGTTGAGTTTTGCCCCCGTGCATCGCCCACCCCTCCGGTGTGCCCTGCCAAATCGTGTCTTTCAAATCCAACCGGGCGCCTCGCTCGACAAGCAAACGAACCGTTTCTTCATGGCCAGCTACAGCGGCTTGATGCAGCGGGGTTGAATGACCGTGGAATCCGGGGGGGTTGTACCGGTCAGGATCCTCGCCCGCATCGAGCAGCATACGGACAATCTCCGTATACCCGAATTGAGCGGACAAAGCTAACGCTCGATGACGATCTTCGGCACTCGCGGCCGGCAGCAACCGGCGGGCGTCATCGACACGCCCGAGCGCCGCTGCGACCGGCAAGTCAACCCGTGCTCCCCTGCGAAGCAGAGCGCGAGCGGCTTCGAACTCGCCATGCGCGCCAGGCATCCCGCGGTTTGGATCGGCCCCGTAGTCGCAGAGCAGATCGATCAACGGCGTCTGGACCCCGCATTCGCGTGGCACGCGCCCACTACAAACCAGACCGAGTGTCTCATTCAACGCCGCCGGCTCATTCTTTGCGCCAGCCTCCAAAATTACCTTGGCAACTTCGACGATATTCGCGGGCACTTTCCCGTGCCGAATCGGATTCTCGGCTACAAATTCCAGCAGCGACGGATTCTGAAAGTAGTTCCCGCCTTCAAAAACGACACGCTGATACACCAGCTTCGGATGCGCATTCAGATGACTTCTAAGCCCCTCCACGTCCCCGGCGTCCAATAGATCAACTGCACGGCGAAACGCGGGGTCTTCAATGCGCTCCTGAAATGGCAGGCTCAGGTCGTCCGCCGGTGTCGGTTTCTCGACGCGCCGTTTCAGTTTTGGCCAGCTCGCAAATCCCCGTTCGCGAGCAATCGTTAATTGCGCATCGGCCAGACTGAACTTTCCATCGAAAATCGTCGCATCTATTGCCTGCTTGAATCGCGGATGAAATTCCCGGATTCGCTGGCCCGCGAGAGGATCCCGTGCGGCACGCGCTTTGATCAAGTCCTTGGCTTGGTGCCTAAGATGATTGAGATCCGCATCGGGCGGAAGTGGTTTTACGGGCATGCCGAACTCCCTTTCTGGGTCGCCTGATTGTCCGCAATAAATTCTTTGCTGATCGAAATATATCCGCCACTTCTTCCGTCAAGGCAATCCTTTTTTGTAACGCAAATTGCTCAGATTCTACCAACGTCGGCGGATCATTGCAAAAACGCTTCGTTTGCGCACCCGTGTTACTGAAGTCGAATATGCTTGTACTTCGTCCATTTGGACATGTCGGTCACGATGACCTGGTCACCCGGCGTGAGTCCGTCAATAATCTGGATGAAAGGACCAGACATTTCGCCATATCGTACAGTGGCTCGGCGTGCAGATGAGGAACCGGGCTCAATAACGAATAGCTGCGCCGTGCTGTTCGCCGAGGACGCAGCTGGTCTCGCAAAGAACACTACATTTGGCAATTTGCGGTTCTCAATGAGGGCGTCAACTTTTTCACCGATCGTTGTACTTTCGGGTATCGCGTCAGCGAATTCAAGTTCGCAGGAACCGGGTTGGCCATTGTCATGCGAGCGTTGCGCTACCTTTCCTGCCAGCGGTTTTGGAAAATCGTCGAGATGTATTTTTGCACTATGTCCTGCCTCACAAGTTCCGGCTCGATATTCGGAAAACACGACTGCCGCTCTGGGAGGCTTGACGGACAACAGTGTGCCGCTAGCCTGCTCGAAGATGGGCATGTCGCCCCGTTCGACCGTATGTACTGATAATGAGTCCTTTGATACTACAGGATCTGCGTCCTGGGCGGCCACGGGCAGGAAACAGACGAAACAAGCGAAAATTGCGTGAACACCTCTGATCATGAGCTGAGCTGTGCACGCGGCGGCCCAAGTTTAAGTCACTGAAAAATGCACGGAGCGTTATCCCTCTGTCCGAAATTGAAATTTCTACGGTCACGCGCGGACACCGTGCAA
>JAFARV010000386.1 GCA_019245255.1 Acidobacteriaceae bacterium
GTCGGCGATCAGATCGAGGTTGGTCGGCGCAGTTACCTGAATGGTTTCGTATTCGACGGGTGCGTCGAGCTGGATCTCGTCAAGACCGTAGTCGTGAGGGTGCTTGGCGATGATGGTCATCGCCACGATAATGGGAACGTAGCTGGCCGTTTCCCTCGGAAGCGCGTGCCGCTTCAGCAACTCCCAGTAATCGGCGTACCCGGTGCGCTCCACTGCCCGGTCCACGGCGCCCGCGCCGCAGTTGTATGCCGCCATGGCGAGATACCAGTCGTTGTAACGCGCGTAGAGATCGCGCAGGTATCGCGCAGCAGCGCGCGTAGCCTTCTCAGGATCGAGCCGCTCATCATAGACAGAACTGCGATTGAGCTGGTACAAAGAACCGGTTCCAGCGATGAATTGCCACATTCCGACCGCGTTCTTATTCGACACGGCGCGAGGGAGAAAGCCGGATTCGGCCTGGGCGAGGTAAATCAGTTCCTGGGGCACGCCTTCTTCAGTGAAGATGCGCTGAATCAGTTCGCGATAGCGGCCAGAACGCTGAAAGCCCGCCAGCAGAATGTTGCGACCGCGGTCGCTCGAAAAAAAGTGAACGAAGCTGAGGACCTGGTCGGTCAACTCGAGCGGTATGCCCGAAGCGGTCTGGTTGAGTTCCGCTTTCAACCGCGACGCGATCGCGGCATCAACCGGGAAGGTCATGTGACTGATCTCGTCGATGGGCGCTTTGTCATAAGCAACTGCCTCTTCAGTCCGCCCGGCACCGAGCTTTTCAAGGTCGAAGCGGTAGATGAGGTCAGATACTTCGTCCAGGCGCCGTTCCACACGGCGACGATCCGGAAGCGAATCGGGAGCGTTTAGCAGCTCATCGATAGCCGCGTCGAATTCGCGGCGGGCGGAAATGAGATCGCCTTCAAAGTAGGCCTTCCGTCCGGCGACGAAATGAGCGTCGGAGCGGGCCAAAACCGCGTCGGTTTCCGTTGAGTGAAGCGTGGGGTCGGCATCCCTGAGGGAAGCGGAAAGGCCAAGAGCGGACCGGGAAGAATCGATGTCAGCAGCCGTCGCGAACCGTGTGCCCCGGATCGGGATTGTTTTAATTGCCGCGGTCGAGACCGAGGCGAAAGTACCCGAGAAGAGCAGGAAGCCGGTCAGCATAGAGCGCGATGGAATCATCATTCGATAAGCGATCCTTATGCTTTATTGCTTTCGTAACGGAATCATCACTGTATCGCACGCCTAAACGCGCGGTCAAGAGAAATCATTTCCAAATCCCGGAGCTTCTACCAAACCCCATAGACCGGCTAATGCTCGTTTTGGTGTCGTAACTTCTAAATCCGGAGAACCCATCACACGTACTTTCTATAACTTAGGCGCGATCGGAGCGCGACGAGCGATTCGCCATAAAATTGATGTGTGGCGATATACGCCGAATTTATCTCAGGCCGGGGAGGTGGAAAATCGCTACTACCGCGTTGGAACGGGCTGTAAGGCGCGACTCTCGATGATGCGATCTATCATGCCGTAGTCGAGGGCGGCTTCCGGTTCGAGGATGTAATCGCGATCGACATCACGAGCGATTCTATCCACCCGCCGCCCGGTCGCCTCCGCGAGGATGTCGTTGAGGTGCTGCCGCATCCTCAAGATCTCCCGGGCATAGATATCGATGTCCGTGGCCTGACCGCCGAGGCCGCTCATAGAGGGTTGGTGGATCAGAATCCGCGAATGCGGGAGGCTGAAACGTTTCCCCTTGCTACCGCACGCCAGAAGTACCGCGGCCATGGACGCCGCCTGTCCGATGCAGTAGGTTACGATATCGGGCTCTACCAGTCTCATGGTGTCGAGGATGGCGAGTCCGGCCGTAATCGAGCCGCCCGGCGAGTTGATGTAAATCGAGATATCCCGTTCCGGATCTTCCGCCGCCAGAAACAGCATCTGGGCAATGATGAGGTTTGCGACACTGTCATCGATCGGAGTCCCCAGAAAGATGATGTTCTCCTTGAGCAGACGAGAGTAGATATCGTAGGCACGCTCCCCTCGTGAAGTCTGCTCCACCACCATGGGCACGAGCACAGAATTTTCCATTCGACACTCCTTCAAAGCACAGCCGGTCGCTTGGTTACGGCAAAACCGCAATAACCCCATGATATAGGATCGGCTTTTTCCTGGAATGCGAGCGGAGAGTCTATTTTGCTGCCTTCATCGAAGGCGCCGCGAGTTCACCTATTGACGCGCATGTGTCGGATTAGCATAGTAGAAGATGTGGATCGCGAGCCGGTCTTATCCGGGCGTCGAAGTGCCTTAAAATCTGTGGAATCTGCCAAATTCGACAAAACTACCTCTAATCTTCGGCGAGTTCTGGCCGATTAGTTCAGTAGGACCGGAGCCCTCGCCAAGATGAAAGTGTTGATAGCCGACGATAGCGCCACTTCGCGTATCCTCCTGCGTAGTGCGCTTCAGCGTTGGGGCTATCAGGCTGTGGTCGCCGAGAATGGCGCGCAGGCTCTCGACATTTTGTCCCAACCCGATGCTCCGTCGATGGCGATACTCGACTGGGTAATGCCGTTCATGACGGGTCCGGAGGTGTGTCGCCGGATACGGGAGACTCACCGAGAACCTTACACCTATATCCTGCTTCTCACTTCGAAGAACACGAAACACGAGACGGTGGAAGGACTGGACGCCGGCGCGGACGACTATATCGTTAAACCCTTCGATGAGCATGAGCTGCAGGTGCGGTTAAGAGCAGGGAAGCGAATCATCGACTTGCAACTGGATCTCATGCAAGCGCGCGAGGAACTCCGTGAGCGCGCGAATAAGGATCTGCTCACGATGCTTCCGAATCGGTCCGCGATCGCAACCACGTTAGAGCAGGAGCTGGCCCGCTGTCACCGCGATCGTCGAAGCGTGGGCATCATGTTGCTCGATATTGACCATTTCAAGAAGATCAATGACACCTACGGGCACTTCGCAGGCGACGCTGTGCTGCGGGAAACCGCATCGCGGCTCCGGCAGAACGTGAGACCGTACGATCAGGTGGGACGCTACGGGGGTGAGGAATTCCTGGTCGTGCTCCCGAATTGCGATCTGGACCAGGCATCGATGCAGGCAGAGCGCATGAGATCGCGCCTGCACGCGAGTCCGATGCTAATCGAGGGTAAG
>JAFARV010000918.1 GCA_019245255.1 Acidobacteriaceae bacterium
AATGGGCAACAGAAACCCGAACAAGGCCAAACTCGGGATGGTCTGCAGAATATTCGCAACTGTGATGGAAACCCGGCGAATGTGCGCACGCCTGGTACCGATGATGCCGATGCCCACGCCGATGAGAATCGCGATCGATGAAGAAACCGCGACTAAGACGATGTGTTCCAGGCTGAGACTCGCAACTTCTATAAGAAGACTGCGCAGGACGGCGGAGTCCATCAGCGGATTGACACACCCGGCGGAAGCGTATCGAGAAACGCGCGCGCGACCGGTGTACTTGCGTTCAGGAACTCGCCGGCGGCAAAGACGCCTTCGAGGCGCCCCTGATCGAGAACCGCGATGCGTGTACCGACGGCGATCGCCTCGAAAAGATCGTGCGTTACGAACACGGAAGCACCTCCGTATCTGGAGCGAAGCTCGACAAACAGCGCCTGCATGTCGTGTCTCGTCAGGGGATCGAGTGCGCCAAACGGCTCATCGAGCAGCATAAGAATCGGCTCACCCGCCAGCGCGCGTGCGACGCCCACCCGTTGTTTCTCTCCGCCTGAGAGTTCGCGAGGGTAGCGGCCCGCGTAGTCCTTTGGATCGAGCTTCACCTGCTTCAGCAGTTCCCGTGTCCGTTCGCTCTTTCGCCGCTCGTCCCAACCGAGCAGCCGGGGCATCAACCCGACATTCTCTCCCACGGTCCAATGGGGCATCAGGCCGAAATCCTGGACGACATACCCGATGCGCCGCCGAAGGTCGATGACATCCCGGGCAGCCGTATCCTCCCCCGCGATCAAAACCGTTCCGGAACTCGGCTGTAGCATCCGGTTGATCAGGCGAAGGGCAGTGGTCTTGCCCGATCCGCTGCGGCCCAACAACACCAGCGTCTCGCCACGGTCCACGTCGAGGGATATCCGATCGAGGATCTTTCGCCCTCGGACACTGTAGCTGACGTTCTCGAAAGACAGGTACGACACGTTTGGCGCTCAGATCCAGTTTAGGAAGCGAGGACTGGGGGATGCCCGCCGGTCGCGGTGTGAACGAGGGTCGTCACGTTTTCGATTGTGAGTGCGCGGCCAGCAGAGCGGGCGGCAGCTCGGCGAAGAAGCCGTGCGTTTGGAGCGAGATGGAGGATCTTCGAGACGCGTGACCGGGAGTGAGCGCGGCCAGGCGTCCCGATGAGTAGCTGACGCGCCACGCGCGTCGCCGCGCCACGAAAACACCGATTACCGAACGAACTCGGGTGCTGGGTTCGTTTTTTCAAGTGGTGAGGAGCGGGGAGTGTAGGCCAGGAAAAATCTGAGGAGTAGGGATTTCCCGCGGATCAGGCTATTGGAAACCTTCGGTCTTCTTTGCTTCGTAACCCATCAGCGGTAAGCCTCCTTGCGATTCTTGACCGTGTGGATGCGCAACGTGTCGCCGCCTTCCTCGGTGTAGCGGACGCGGTAATCGCCGACGCGCAGTCGGAACTCGGGCGGGTCGGAGCCCTGGAGCTTCTTCACGCGACCGGCGCCAGTCTCCGCCAGGCGATGAATGGCTGTCAGGATGTTCATGGCAATTGGCTGAGGGATGGCGCGAATATCGACTTTTGCCTGCTCGGAGAAACTAATCCGCTTCAAGCGGCGGGGTCCTGGCTTTCCGGATGATGTCCTCCATAGAAAAGCCCAACTCGGTAACGAGATCCTCAAATGAGGTTCCCTGGTTGTGTTTAAACCATTCCTTGGAACGGGTGGCGGCCTGCTCTTCTTCTTCGCTCATCTCCTCATCTTCGGCCGGCGCATCTTGCAGCCCGTGCGTGACGGGATCGACCATGACGGACAGCAACCCTTCCACGGCGGCGAGCTGGGCGGGCGGGAGCTGATCAACCAAATCGTGAACGTGCTGCCGGGTATCAGTTGTGCTCATGGGTTCTTTCCTTTTAGCCGCTAAAACTCTGCCATCACTTTGCTGACCTGCGATCGTTTCACAAGGCTCTCGAGCACGATCAGTAAAGCCTTTTGGTCTTCATCGGAGAGCTGGTCGACTTTCTTATAAAGCCGGTGCAGTTCCGGGTTGTGGATCTGCGCCTCGCCGTTCGATTCCTTCCTTCCCGCCAGTTCATCGAGACTGACATCGAGGATGTCGGCAATCTTGACAACAGTGCCAAATAGCGGCGTGGCGCCGCCGTTTTCCCACCGGGTATAGACGCGCGGGCTGATGGCGAGCAATTCCGCCATCCGCGTCTGCGTCAGTTTGCGTTTTGTCCTCAGTTGCCTAAGGCGTTGATGGAAGTCCGTTATGTTCCAATCGCGCGGGAAAAGATGAACCTGGCTCATGGTAGGACCTCGCTGGTGCTGTCCTGCTTGAAAATGTCTCTCATGTCAGAATACACTATGACACACTAGTCACTTGACAGATTTGTGCGGCAGGTTACTTCGGTTCGCTAAAGTGTGCAGGCTGGCGTCCACGAACTGGCATGATGCGCTCCTGGCGCACCCAATGCGATTGGGCCAGTCCAATCTTCGATGAGCTGTCGGAAGTAGCAGTACAGAATGGGCCGGGCAATCATGATGGTTCCGCAGATACGACAGCGGGGCGGCCGCAGTCGCGGACTAGCGGTTTACCTGGTTCGCGAGGGCGAGCATCACCCGTTCCGTCAACTCATCAATAAGGGACGGCATCGCGGCATCGAGGGCCAAGGTGACGGCTGCGCGGACGGTCTTCCGGTCGAATAGGGCGCGTGCGCCATCTCCGTTCCGGGCGGCTTTGCTGCGCTCTAGCAGCGGCTGTACAGCGGTGAGCAGTGCCGAGGCCTCGAATGGCTTGCGCAAGATGACGTCAGCACCCGCATTCTTCGCATCCTGCTCCTCGAACTTGTCCACGGGCGCAGCCGCAAACACAATCGGGATATGCCGGTATTCGGGTTGGGACTTGATAAAGCGCGCCAGGTCAAATCCGCTCTTCGTCGGCAGAAATACGTCGGTAATTAGCAGGTCTGGATTGACGTCCGCCAAACGGCGCAGGGCGACCGCGCCGTCCGTAACGCTGACAACCTGAATACCTTGGGACGTAAGGATCTGCTCCGCCAAACGCAGCGCTTGAGCGCTGTCATCGGCCAGCAGAATGCGGCTCATTGGTTGGCGGGAGTGGCGGTACTTTGCTGGGCAGCGGAGTTTGAAACACCGCTGGCGCTCGCTGTTGCCGAACCACCCTGCTGATTCTGATTTTGATCCGAATTCTTGTTCTTCTTCTTGGCCTTCTTCTCTAGCTGGGCCTGCTTCTTCGCTTGCAGCTTTTTGAGCCGCTCCACTTCTTTAGGGGGGCGATTGATCGGGGGGGCCTCAGAGGCTTGCTGCGCGCTCGCGGAGCTAGTGGGAGTCCGCGCGTCCGGTCTGGTATCGAGCGCCGAGCTCGCGCCGGCAGTTTGGGCCGTTACCTCGGTGGTTGCGGTGCCGCCCCCGCCACTCGCTGTTGCTGCTTCGGCATCAACAGGAACGGGGATGCTGGCCGGAATCGTCCGCTTCGGGTCCGTCATGGTGGGGGCGCCTTCTTTGGCGGCGTGTGTCACATCTGGAGAACTCCGGACCCACCCGGTCGTTCGTGCCATCATGCCCCGGCTGCGATAGTTTTCTTCTTCATATTTCATGCGGGCAACTGCGGCGGGATCCGGCTCGGGGATGGGCTGCTCCATGTCCTTCAAGCGCTTTTTGGCCTCGTTTGCGCGGTCGCTGAGCGGATACTCGCGGGCGATGCGGGCGAACATATCCGCGGATTTCCTGCGAAAGCGTGGACCCATCTTCGAGTAAGCGTCTCCGGCCTCGTAAAGCGCGTCATCAGCCTTGCTGTATAAAGGCCACTGATCGACCAGGGCATTCAGGCGGTTTGCAGCGGCGGGGTTGATCTCGCGCCGGTAGTAGAAATCGCCGACTTCGAACTCATGATCAGCGAGCACTTCCTGGATTTCGCGCAGACGCTGTGACGCCTCGGGGGCGAACTTGCTGTTCGGGAACTGAACGATAAGCGAACGGCATTCGTCTTCGGCGCGCAGCGCCTGCGTCACGTCGCGGTCGCTCTTTTCCATTTT
>JAFARV010000409.1 GCA_019245255.1 Acidobacteriaceae bacterium
AAATACGGATTCGGTCTCAACGTCGAGCAGGAACTAACTTCCTTGTGGAGAGCCGGCGCGCGTCTTGGATGGAACGAAGGTGCGAATGAGTCCTTCGCCTACACCGAAGTGGACAGGACTGCGGAGATTTCCAGCGACTTCAGCGGCAAAGCGTGGCGCCGCTCGCAGGATAAGATAGGCGCTGCATTTGTTGTAAATGGCATTTCCGGTGACCACCGCCGCTACCTCGCCTTAGGCGGCCTGGGGTTCATCCTCGGCGACGGCGGGCTAAGTTACGGTCTCGAAAAAATTGCCGAGACTTACTACACGGCCCATATCTGGCGCGGGATCTCAACCGCATTTGACTATCAGCATGTGCAGAATCCGGGCTACAACTTAGTCCGCGGTCCAGTCGATATCTTCAGCATTCGACTTCACGTCGAAGATGCCATCCCCTTCGATAAGTTCGGTCAAGGAAACCAGGGTACTTCCAAGTAAGTTGGTATTACCGGTACGCTGCCGCCTGTATTGCGTACAGCTCTGAGTATTGGCCGCGCTTGGCCATCAGTTGTTCGTGAGTGCCCGCTTCAACCAGTCGAGCCCCGTCCAGCACCACAATCAGATCAGCCATGCGAACGGTGGAGAACCGGTGCGAGACCAGCAGCGTGATCCGGCCACTCGCGCCGGCTTCGCTTCGTGCCGCGGCGGCATAGCGCTCGAATAACGCATGTTCGGTCTCCGCATCCAGCGCGGCTGTGGGTTCATCGAGTACTAGCAGCAGCGGTTCATCTCGCATGAATCCTCGTGCCAGCGCCAATTTTTGCCATTGCCCAAAGGACAAATCGACTCCGTTCGGCCAGGTCGGCCCCAGTTGCGTATCAAGTCCGAACTTCAAACGCGCAATCACGTCATTCGCCCCTGCGCGGTCAACGGCTGTCACCACCGCGGGTTCATCGTTCAGCCGCGAAATGTCGCCGACGCCCACCGTTTGCTTCGCCCTGAATTCAAACCGGAAAAAGTCTTGAAATGCTCCCGCGAGGCGCTCTCGCCAATCGCCTGCCGGGAGCCGTGCCAGCGGTGTGTCATCCACGAAAATTGCTCCCGATGACGGCTCATACAGTTTGGCAAGCAATTTCACCAGCGTTGTCTTGCCCGCGCCGTTCTCCCCGACGATCGCCACCACTGCTCCGGCAGGCAAAGCTAAAGAAACATCCTCTAGAACGGTGCGCGATGTGCCCGGGTACGCAAACGACACGTGCTCCAGCCTGATTTCGCGATGAATCGCCGAAGGGACCGCCAGATCGCCCGATGCCGCAACCGACGCTGCATAGTCTTCAAGCCACGCGAGCCTTCGTGAGCCGTCTGCCCAAAATCCACGCAAAAATCCAACCTCGCCGACGGTTGCCCCGATGTAAGCCGACAAACGTGCCCCTGCTGCCAGCACCAGCAAAACCTGTGCGGCTGGCGCATGCAGTCCGGACGACACGAAGACAACCGCGCCAACATACGCGCAACCGAATATCGCCCACGCGAGAGCGTGCCACCACGCCGATCCCCAGCGCGCCGATGCCACAGGCAGATACCACTTCTGCCAAGCCGCTCGCCGTTCTCGCATCAGTCGATCTCCGATCCCTGTAACGCGCACTTCCTTACCCGGCGCGGCCGTGGTCGCGAGATCGAACAGGTGACGCGACAATCGGTTCACCTGCGCGCCCCGCTCCTGCGCGTTTCTCTCCACAACCGGCCGCCATGAAGAAGTCAACACCGTCGGAACCGCGAACACCGCAAGCAGCAGAAGCGCCGGATGGATCGCCACCAGCAGTGCCATCGTCACAGCCAGCCGCAGAATCCAACCCAGCGTCGAAAATAGCGACATATACATGTGATCGAGCACAAACACCTGGTTGCGAAGCATCGACAACCGGTCCAGATACTCCGGCCGTTCCTGATGCGCGACCGTCGCGATGGATGCCTGCAGTTGTGCAACGTGCGACTCGAGCGCAATCGTAACCTTGTCGCGAAACCGCCGTTGAAATCGGGTGCTGATCGTGCGCAGAAACCACGTTGCGGCCGCCGACAGACCTAATCCGATCGCCGCGCCTTCCAGCAGGCCTGGCCTGTGCTGAACCACGCCCGCCCCAAGCAGCGCCAGCCACAATGCCAGTAGCGCATCCGGCAGCGCCGCCAGTTGCGAAAGAATGAATGCTCCGGCCATCAGCCGCGGCTCGTGCCGGTAGCCTGTCTTGCACAGCCGCCACATGGACGCGAGCGTCGGTGGCAGCGGCTCGATTACCTGATCCCCTTTACGAGAGGACGTCATACGTTACGCCTTCCTCTTCTGCATCGGTGAACCGTTGTGCCTGCAGATCGAACATCGTTCGATACCGCCCGCCAAGCGCCATCAACTCGTCATGTGTGCCGAGTTCCACTACTCGTCCGTGCTCCAGCACGCAAATGCGATCGGCATGCCGCACCGTTGAGAAACGATGCGAGATCAGGATCGTCGTGCAGTGCCGCGTCGCCGCAAGCAGGCGGTCGAAAATCTCCGCTTCCCCGCGAACATCGAGTTGCGCCGTCGGCTCATCCAGCAGCACAAGGCCCGCTCCTGACCGCACGGATGCAATCGCTCTCGCCAGCGCGACTCGCTGCCATTGCCCACCGGACAAATCGGTCCCGCCGCTGTAGCCTCGAGCAAGCACTGTGTCCAGCTCAGCCAAATTCGCGGCGCCTGCAGCTTCTAGCCCCGCGCGAATAACATCGTCCGGAGCGCCGCCGGGTGCCACGTTGTCCCGCATCGGTAGCTCGAAACGAATGAAATCCTGAAACACGGCCGTGATGCGTGATCGCCACGAAGAGAGATCGAATTCGCGCAGGTCCACGCCGTCGATTTCAATGGCGCCCGACTGCGGATCGTACAAACGGCACAACAGCTTCGCAATCGTTGTCTTCCCGGCGCCGTTTTGTCCGACAATTGCCAGGGAAGTGCCGGCTGGGATTGTGAGATCGAGATGCTCTAACACAG
>JAFARV010000980.1 GCA_019245255.1 Acidobacteriaceae bacterium
TGCGATTCAGTTTGATGAGCCACTCGGAGGGCGACTCGCCGTTCATCGGAATATCCGCGGTGCAGGGCCAATCCCGCGTCCATTCGAGGCCGTAGTCGAACGGTCGAACAATACGATCAGTTGCACGGGAACACAGCTGGCCTTCCCACTGGGTCATCCAGTTTCGATACCGGCGTTTGAGTGGGTGCAACAGAGCTCTCATCAGTTCGGGCGAACCATCATTCTTATGTGTACCGCAGCAAGACACTGTTAGTGAAGACAAGCGGATTCAGCGGATTCATCAAGTTTTTAACGGCCCTGCAAAGCGGGTGAACGGGAGGACCTGCAGAGTTCCTTCGGCGCGGACCAGCTTCGCGGTGTAATGGTCTTTCAGCGGGGAGGAGGTAACGATGGAACCGTGCTTCCGCCGATATTCGCGTACGAATCTTCGACTTTCACCACTTTGCCGTCGGTGAACCGCACGAACACCACTTTGCCAGGCGGTTCTCCGTAAACCCAGTCTTCAATCTCGTCGCCCGCTTCATTGGTCTCGCGGCTCTTGGTCCGAGGTTTTCCCATCGCGAGCAGAACCTGGTCCTTATCCATCCCCTGGACGGCGTGCTGCTGTTTAATTGCCTGCTTGATCGGCTCGGGAAGCTTTTCCACGTACTGCTCAGTCGCCGAGTGCTTTTCGAAGTCGAGCACGGGAGAAAGCATTCGTCGCACATCGTCCGCTTTCACGGAAGGGACGCTTTCGGGAAAGACCAGGGCAATATGCGAGCCAATGGCGCGCTGCCCATTACGCGGACCTTGAGTTTGTGTACTGGGGGTACCCACGCCGCCTACGCCCACCTGTAGGTGGTCGTACCAGTGGCCAGAATGGTTGCCACCATTGATTTCGAGGAGGATCCTCTTGCCTTCGATCTCCACACGCGTGATCTGGACCTCGTCGCCGACACGCGCGGCCGGTCCACCCTCATGCAGAGCGTTGTCCCAGGCGCTCTTGTCATATGTGCCGTCGCTGTGGACCACCAGCATTTTCTTCGACACGGGCAGGATTACCTTTGCCGTCGCAAATTCGGCGGTAAGCCCTCGCTCCAGTTCCATTCGCTCATCGAAGCTGAGCTTATCGGCGCGGGCGAGAGACGCGCTGGCCAGTACGATGGCTCCAGCCAGAAAAACTAATATGCGTCGTTTAGAACCGTGGCAATAGCTGCCGTTTGCGGTCTCACGGGAACCTTCGTGAGTGCCAGAAACAGCAGAATAACGAAAATCGTGCATAGCAGTCCGCCCTCGGGCCCGTAGGCTCCGCCGCTCCAGAGAGCCGACAGATCCCACCGGTAACCGTATCTCGTAACCTCGATTGTAAGCCCGCTCAGGTTAACGCCAAACAGTGGCAAAACGGCGTTCCACCCATAATGCAGGCCAATAGGAAGCCAAAGATCGTGGCTACGCAGAAAGGCAAATCCGAGGAGTATTCCCCAAAGCACCGTGTTGAAGACGGCCAGGCCCGTCGCATGAGGGTTCATAGCGTGAGCGAACCCGAAGACGACCCCCGCGGGCAGAACGGTTGCAAATGGACCGATTTTCTGGATCAGCAGCTGGAAGGCGTAGCCCCGAAAGATGAGTTCCTCGCCCGCCGCGCCAAAAATTAGTGCAGTGAGATAGAAAAGGAGCGAGAGCCACGAGAAACCGCCCGCCGCACGCCTGTCCAGGTGTCCGGTTCCTTCCGCCAAAGGCGCGAGAAGCATCAGAGCCGCCGTACCTGCAGACAATAGAATCCCGAGAGCGAAGTTCCATCCGGCACCATGCCCGGTACCCAGGCCTGCGTCGGCGAGGGGGCGACGGTCGAAGATGCGCATGGTCAGCAGGTTGGCGGTCAAGCCGGTCGCGAACAGTCCGATGGTACCCGCCACCACGACTCCGAAGACACTCAGCAGAAGCCACGGCCACAGGCGGGCGGCAACGATTACGGTCGCAATGAAGAATGCGACGCGGATGACGATACTCCAGCGAGTGTCGCGCGCGCGGGTTATGGGCGGGTTAAGCGGAGGTGACTCCATGGTGCTCTTCGCAGGAACGCGTTACCGGTAGGGCCGAGGCCCTTATACCGTCCGTACAGTACCTGAACTTAATTCATCCTAGCCAGAGCGGATTTTCTGCGGCGGGGCTAATGCTGATCGCCACCGTTACCGATGAGACAAGCATGAAAGAACGGCGCGTTGATACTCGCTTACTATGTGCAGAGCTGGTCCAGCTTACTTACCGGGACGAAGCCGGCCACCAGCGCAGGCGCATTGCAAATTTGGAAGACATATCGCTTTGTGGAGCTTGCCTTCAGCTCGAAAAGCGGATCCCTGACAGCACCCGGCTGGTCATCCGGTATGGCGATGGGGAACTCAAGGGAATCGTCAAATACTGCACATTCCGCGATACCAGCTATTTCATCGGTGTCGAGTTCGAGGAGGGCTGCCGTTGGTCTACCAAGCACTTCCGCCCGCAGCATCTCCTCGATCCCCGGGAACTGGTGCAATCGGTGGTGGACAGGCGCGACCTCGCTGGCGTCAAAAGCGCCTAGCGCAGTAGAATTCTAGTAATTCATGCGTATGCCGGCGGTTTCAAAGGGGTGATGATTGGCGTTGCCGGTTGAACTCGCATCTCAATCGGTCGCGAGCGGTGTTTACGCGGCACTGCTCACGCCCAGGCGCCCCGACTCAATTGATGCCGATACCGCCGCGTTCCTCGAATATTTGGATGCAGTGGCCGAAGGTGGCGCAAGCGGGCTGGTCCTATTCGGGTCCACTGGGGAGTTTGTCCACTTCGACCTGGAGGAACGCATGCGAGCTACGAGTTTGGCAGTAAAACGAAGTAGGCTCCCGGTGCTGGTGAACATTTCACACTCAGCACTGCCTGGAGCCGTGCAGCTTGCTCAGCAGGCATTTGACACCGGCGCGCAGGGAGTACTGCTAATGCCGCCGTACTTCTACCATTACAGCGAACACGAAATCGCGGAGTTTTACGCCGCTTTCTTCGACACGACGCAGGACCTGGGCCCGGTGTACCTGTATAGTCTCCCGTTCTACACGAACCCGCTGTCGATGCAACTGATGCGCGAGCTGCTCTCATCAGGAAAGTTTGCCGGAATCAAGGACTCGAGTGGAGACTGGGCGGTTCTCGAAGAGCTATTTAAAATACGCGGGCAAACCCGCTTTCAGCTTCTGGTTGGCAACGAAATTGTCTATCTTCGCGGGCTGCTTGGAGGCGCCGATGGAATTATTTCCGGAGTCGCGGGAGCACTTCCGGAACTGCCTGTCGCCATGGAACGAGCCGTAAAGACCGGCGACAGCGCCGCCGCCGAGAGTTTGGGTGTGAGGCTGGATGAGTTCATGGCATGGGTTGCAAGATTTCCCGCGAGTGCCGCGATTAAGTCCCTGGCCGAGGCGCGCGGCTGGATCCGGGCAAACTTCGCGACTCCCCTAGGCAATAACACGCGCCAAGAGCTGCTGAAATTTCGCGGCTGGCTCCAGGCTTGGCTGTCAAAAACTTTGGACGAGTGTGCGGCGGTGGGCAGCGTGCGAACGTAGTTTTATGGAGGCCTTAACCGCGTCACAAACTCGTCAAATGAAACCGGCCGAATTCCTGCGGGCCGCTGACGAGCATTGCCGTTGGATTGCGGAGTATTTTGAGCATGTCCGCGACCTTCCCGTTTTGCCCGACATCCAGCCGGGCGAGCTGCGGAACCAGATGCCATCGTTGGCACCGGAAGAAGGCGAGCCGATTGAGCAGATTTTTGCTGATTTCAGGTCCGTCATCGGTCCGGCGCTGACGTTGTGGAATCATCCGCGATTCCTGGCCTATTTCTCTATTTCGTCTACACCACCGTCCATTTTGGCCGAGCTGCTGATCGCAACACTCAACGTAAATGCGATGCTCTGGAAGACATCGCCGGCTGCAACGGAACTGGAAGAAGTTACTCTCGGGTGGATCCGCCAGTGGCTCGGACTGCCTGACGAGTACTTTGGCATCATCTACGACACGGCATCCGTAGGTGTGCTGCAGGCTCTTGATGCTGCGCGTCTGTGGATCTGTCCAGAGTGCCGGTCCGAAGGCATGCGTCCGGGCTTGACCGTCTATATTTCGGAGCACACCCACTCGTCTTCCGAGCGCGCGGCGATCATGCTCGGTTTCGGACAGAAGAACGTTCGCATCATCGGTGTCGATGCGGAGTTCCGAATGCGTGCCGACCTGCTGGAAGACGCAATACGGCGCGATCTCTCGGACGGTAAAACGCCCTGTTGCATCGTGGCCTCGATAGGATCGACTTCAGCGAGCGCCATCGATCCTGTGCCTGCCATTGCTGACATTGCCGATCGATATGGCATCTGGCTGCATGTGGACGCGGCATACGGCGGGTCCGCGGCAATCGTCCCCGAGATGCGGCATGTGTTGGCGGGAGCCGAACGTGCACACTCGTTCCTGCTGAATCCCCACAAGTGGTTGTATGTTTCCATCGATTGCAGCGTCCTGTACATACGGCACCCAGAAGTCCTTCGCCGTGCCGCTTCGCTGACTCCCGAGTACCTGCGAACCAAACAGGATAGCGACGTGGTCAACTACTCGGAATACGGTGTGCAACTCGGCCGGCGATTCCGGGCACTTAAGCTTTGGTACGTTTTGAGGTACTACGGCCGTCAGGGCATTATCGCCATGCTGCGGGAGAGCATTCGGCTGGCGCAGCTTTTCAAATCGTTTGTGCAAGCCGATGAGGATTTTGAGTTGTCGGCTCCCGTTCCTTTCGCTCTCGTATGCTTTCGGCATCGGAGCGATGACGACTTCAATCGCTGCCTGCTCGAAGCGGTGAACGCCAGCGGTAAGGCCTTTCTGTCCCACACAGTCCTACATGGAAGGTTTGTTCTTCGGTGCTCAATCGGGAACTTCCAAACGAACGAGGCGGACATTCGCGACGTGTGGGAGCTGATTCGAGCATCTGCTGCCCGCTTGGAAAACGAGTTTGCTGCTCAACGGCAAGACGGGCGCGGCTGCGCGCCGGTAGACGGCACAGAAACTCGTCAACCGTTTGGGCGGGGCGCTTGACACCCTCCACGTTTTGCGCGGGTTCCTGAAGAGGCTGACATGCCGGCTGACCGTTTGGCTACTTCGCTCTGCGGCATCCAGTTTCGGAATCCGGTGCTGGCCGCATCCGGCACTTTCGGTTATGGCCTTGAGTTCGCTTCACTACTCGATCTGAACGAACTGGGAGGGATTGTCACCAAAGGACTCTCCCGCGAACCGATTGCCGGTAATGCCCCGCCCCGCTTGTGGCCTACTGAAGCCGGAATGATCAACTCTGTCGGCCTTCAGAATGTCGGAGTGCGGGCGTTCGTCCGGGAGAAGCTGCCGAAGCTGAAGCAGTACTCGGTACCCGTGATCGCAAATGTCTTCGGTTACAAGCCCGAGGATTACCTCGAAGTCATACGCGTACTCGAGGATACTGAGGGAATCGCCGGCTACGAACTGAATGTGTCTTGCCCGAATACCGATGAGGGCGGGATCTTCTTCTCGAGTGACCCGCGGCTTCTCGCAGATGTCGTGGCGCGCGTGCGGTCAACAGCCATGCGAGCGCTCTGGGTAAAGCTCTCGCCGAATGTAGCGAGAATCGAACCCCTGGCGCGGGCCGCGGAGGATGCAGGCGCAGACGCCATCTCTCTTGTCAACACTTTCGTCGGCTTAGCCGCAGATGTCGAGACGCACACCTCACGTATCGGTAACGGGTTTGGTGGGCTGTCGGGACCTGCTATCCGGCCGATTGCCAGCCGTATGGTGCGAGAAGCCAGTCAGGCAGTAAAGATCCCCCTCATTGGTATGGGCGGCATTACAAATGGCGCCAGCGCAGCAGAATTTCTGCTTGCGGGCGCAACGGCAGTCGAAGTCGGTACGGCGACCTTCATCGACCCTCGGGCGCCGGTTCTGATATCGCGGCAATTGGACGCCCTGCTGGCCGCGCACGGCATATCCCACGTGTCGGCGCTGATCGGAGCGCTGCACCTCCGCGCAGCAACAGCCCCGGCTGCCTGCCCGAGCGTGAGTGCACAATAGAAGACGATGAAAACTGTTATCGCCGCGGCAGATGCACCGAAGGCGCTTGGGCCATATTCTCAAGCGGTAACTGCGAAAGGCCTTGTCTTTCTGAGCGGCCAAGTTCCGCTCGATCCGCAGTCGGGTGAACTGGTCACGGGATCCATTCAGGAACAAACGACGCAAGTTCTCAAGAACCTCAGCGCCGTGTTGCGCCAGGCGGGTCTCTCTCTGGAGCACGTCGTTAAAACGACGGTGTTTTTGAAAGACATCGGCGAGTTTCAACAGATGAACGAAGCGTATGCGCGCTTTTTCAGCACGAACCCGCCCGCACGATCCACGGTTGAAGTTGCGCGGCTCCCCCGCGATGTTCGTGTCGAGATTGACGCAATTGCTATCGACCCACGAGCGTGAAGCTTATTGCTTTTGCTGCGCAGGCGGAGCGTCCGCAGGCTTCAGAGGCGGGTGCGCGCTGTACTGATTCTGGGGCGGATTCAGTTTTACATCGATAGTCTTGCGTTCTTCATCGACATCGACTCTGTCTCCAAAGGTCTGGTAGTTCTTCGCGACGACTTGCAGTTGAAGAGTGCCCTGCGGAACAGGAGGGAAGTGCGCAATGCCTTCCTGATTCGTATGCATCTCCCAGTGCACGGCTTTGCGTCGTCCAAGCTTTGTCACCTGATGATGCGATCCGAGAAAGTCGAGTATCACCTCCGCGTTATCAACCGGCTTGTCGGACGGGTTCCGAACGGTGACTGTAATGTTTGTTTGGGGAGGCGCTGCTGGTGTTGAAAACGCAATTCCCCCCAGCAGTAACACAATTCGCGCAGCCCGGCCAATCCGCATGGTGAGATTATCGCCTACGACTCGCGGGCCCCACAAGCAAGTACAGTTCTCAAGTACTCGGCAAACGGGGGTCCAAGATCATGGCGCTTGAGCGCAAGCTCGACGGTCGCTTTCAGGTACCCCAACTTGTCGCCTGCATCAAAGCGCTTGCCTTCGAATTTCAGGCCGTAGATGGGACGGTTTCGGAGCATGTACTTCAGCGCATCCGTCAGCTGTATCTCACCGCCACTGCCCGGCTGAATCGATTCGATGGCTTCAAAGATCTCGGGAATGAGAATGTATCTCCCTATGATCGCCAGGTTCGAAGGCGCATCCTCGGCCCGAGGCTTCTCGACCATGTTGCGGATACGGAACAGACGGTTCTGAAATCCCTTGTCAGCCATGAGCTCCGCGTCGACGACACCGTACGCTGAGATCTGGTCTCGCGGCACTTCCATCAACGCGAGAACCGATGCCCCATAGAAGTCGTAAACATCCAGCAACTGGCGGATGCAAGGGATTTCCGATTCAATGATGTCATCCGAGAGAACCACTGCAAACGGTTCATGGCCAACGACCTCCCTGGCCCGCAACACAGCATGCCCAAGTCCGAGCGCCTCCTTCTGGCGCACGTAGGCGATGTCGATCATGTCCGAAATCCCGCGAACCATCGACAGCAGATCTTGTTTACCTTTGGATTCAAGCAGCTGCTCAAGCTCGAAACTCACATCAAAGTGATCTTCGATTGAGCTTTTACCGCGTCCGGTGACGATGATGATGTTCTGCACACCGGAATGCATCGCCTCTTCCACACCGTACTGAATCAGCGGCTTGTCTACGAGCGACAGCATTTCCTTTGCCTGGGCTTTTGTGGCAGGCAAGAATCTGGTTCCGAGCCCGGCCGCGGGGAAAACGGCCTTACGCACCTTAGAAATCATTCACCGCCATTATAGAGGCGCATCTTCGGACGCCCAGACGGGAGATGGACTTGTGCGGGCATGAGAAACCCGCACATTTGTAAGTCAAAATCCTCCCGGAACGGAATCGGCCTCCACTGCGAGCCGATTTATCAATGTGAAGAACCCGTCCGATTGTCCCTTGAATAATAGATCGTCGGTAAACGCCTTGATGGTCGCTACTGCTCCACCATTGCGGGTCGTGGTTGGTCGGATTACGGAGCACTGCGGGAGGTCCTTGCTGATGAAATCACAAGGCTCAGGCAGGATCAAGTTAGTCTGGTCCAGTTCGGAGTGCAGCGCGTTCAGGTCGGGGAAGGTGAGTCCCGTTATTGGATCCTTGAGAAGAGCGAGGGGCTGAGCAACGGCGTTACCGGCCTTGTCGTGCCAAAGGCTGAAGTGATCGATCTCAACGCCGCCGATGCTAACGAAAACCCGTAGCACTTCTGGCTCAGTTGCTTTGAAGGCAAGAGTTGGATAGAGACTGGAACCGCCTTGTTCAATAAATGCGAAGTGAAAGCCCGCGGTATTTGCGATTGCCTGCATGCGCGCCGCGGCGCCAACGAAACTTGATCCCGGTGTTTGGTTGGAAGCGCTTGGAATAGCTGTGTTCGGTGGTGTGTCTGAGTCATTAAGCGGAATTCCGGGTTCGTGATCAATGTCGAACGGGCCCGTAAACTGTGCTCCCAGATCGGGGTTCTTACCGCTCCGATAACGGGTGTACCAACTGAGATCCACGTTGAGGTCTAGCAGATTGGTCAACCTGCCTATGTCTTTCGCCCCCGTCGCCTGACTGCTGGGTAAGGTTCGGAATGCATCCAGGTCCACCGGTTCTGCGCCTCGCGATATTAAATAGGCATTCAAGAACGCTGCGTGGCTGATTTCATCGTCGGTGTTATCGGCAATGTACTGTGGCATGTCGCCATCGAGATTGCTGAGCGCGGCGATGTAAGCGGGATTGCCGCCTTGAACTCCCCCGAGTTCGTTGTACTGCTGCCACAGGTCCGCTTCGATCAGTTCAACTGCAGCGGCAAACCGCAGCAGGGCCGCGTCACCTTTTGAAAGCCGGTGTGAACTCCGCGCCGGTTCCGCACTGAGTTGTTTCAGGCTTAGAGCGCCTGCCGTTACGCTTGCGCCTGCGAGGCTGATACCGGTCAGAAAGGAACGTCTTCTGACGACTTTCTGCCATTGCTGTTGCACGTTATCTTCGCTGGGCGAACGCGTAGTGGATTCATCTGAGGGCTTCGCAATTTCAACTGAGGAGGAGAATTTCTTTTCCTTCATGCTCGTTGCTCCAATCATTTCTGGTTCTGATTTGCTGAGTTAATCAGCTATCGTGTGAACTTGCATTGGCGCAGCGATATTCCCGGCCTGACAGGAAATTTACAAGAAGTTAACTTCAGCAAGGAGAATTGAAAGCAGGAGAACAAGTAACCGGATCATGGATTTCGATCGTATTTCACACTCCGAAGGGAATAAAACGGGGAACGACCAAGTTAAATACTTTTGGGGCACGAAGCAAGATAGAGCGTATGGAAAACAGGCGCAATTTGTTATTGGGCCTCAGTGCTCTCGCCGCCGTGCCGCGAGTATTCGGAGACCCACTTAGAATCGCGGGAGTCACAGCTCTCCCACCTCCGTTCAACAATCAGAGTGCCACCTTCGTCGAGATCCATTGCGCTCCGGGCCAGCGGAGCACGGCTCACAAGCATCCGGGGTTCGTTCTCGGATATGTGCTGGAGGGGAAATTTCGATTCCAGATGGCGGGCCAACCGGAGCGTATCCTGCGAGCAGGTGATACATTCTATGAACCGCCGGGGGGCACACATCTCATCGCAGAGAGTGCTGATCCCAACCGGCCTGCACGGGTCCTCGCGATTGTGATCGCGGAGCCAGGTAAGCCACTCATCGAGCCAGCATGAAAGAACAGCAGATCGCATCGTTGGCGGCGCGGATCACCTTGGCTGCCGGCTTTCTCTCCGCAGTAGCCGATCGATTTGGCGTCTGGGGTGCTCCGGGAGCGGCAAATGTCTCCTGGGGAGATTGGCGGCATTTTGTGGCAGCTGTAGCCACATTGAACGGATATGCTCCGAAGGCTCTCCTGCCCGCGCTCGCCGTTATGGCAACCGCTGCGGAGTCCTCGCTTGGTGTCTTACTACTCGTCGGCTATCAGCTTCGATGGACCGCCTACGCGGCTGCTGGTCTGCTAACGGTTTTTGGCACAGCCATGATTTTCTCCCTAGGAGTAAAGGCGCCTCTCGACTATTCCGTCTTTGCGGCAGCGGGGGCAGCATTCCTTCTGGCGGCGCAAACATCAGCCGCCACAAAAAAACGAGCAGCTAAGCTCCGGCTCAACAGTGAGCGTCAAGGAACGCCGGTTCCCAGCCGTGAGCTCCAATGAGGAGCGCAGAAGGCTGCGCTTCTAACCCGTTTTTCCGTTGCGGTGCTCGTGCGTGATGATCTCGCTCAGGTTCTTAAGTGCCGGTCTCACTTCGTTCAGGTTGGCTGCCGCGGCCGCCAAGTCCGCTTCGATGCGATCCAGACGGCCGCCCACGGCCTCAAAGGAGCAGTCGTGCGCATCGAGATGTGCCTGCTGGATCGCCTGCATCTCCCGTAAGTGCGCTAATTCGCGTTCAGCGACCTTGATCCGGAACTGGTAGTCGATCATCTCTGAACAGTTCTGTTCTTTTCTATTGCTAACACACTGCACGGTTTGCGGCTCGGCATGGGAATGCGACCACTCGCTGCGGCGGCTTTGTCGCTCAACCCAAGCGTGTGCTAATCGTAGAGTTTAAGGAACGGTCGAACTCTATCCAATGGCCTACGTAATTGCCGAGCCCTGCATCGGAACCAAAGACTCAGCGTGTGTCGATGCCTGCCCTGTAGATTGCATTCATCCCAAGAAAGACGAAGCCAAGTTCGAAAGCGAAGAAATGCTTTACATCGATCCCGTTGAATGCATTGACTGTGGTGCTTGCGTCCCGGTTTGTCCCGTTTCCGCAATCTTCGCGCTGGACGACCTGCCCGAGAAGTGGGCCGAGTTCACGCAGCGGAACGCGGCTTTTTTCGGACGATAACCGGACGCCACCTGCCGCCAGCAAGCTGCTTTGCTTACGGCCTATAAACGGCGTACGAGGTGTCGGTCTCCCAAACCCTGACGTATGAGAGATTTCCGCTTTTCAGGTCTCTTTGAATCTGCTCATAAATGAACTTAGCGATGTTTTCGGCTGAAGGGTTGATTTCGTCGAAAGGCTTTAAATCGTTAATGAACTGATGGTCGAGATACTCGGCCGTCGTTCGCAAGCGGCGCTTCAGTTCGGCGAAATCGAACAGGAGGCCGGTTTCGTCCAACTGCGGACCTTCCATTGCCACCTGGACCCGGTAATTATGCCCGTGCACGTTTTCGCACTTGCCACGGTAATTCCGCAGAGCGTGACCGGCGGCGAAGGTGTGCTCAACACAGATTTCAAACATTGAAGAAGCTTTGAACGTCCTTCAGTTTTGTAGTGAATCGATAAGCAGGCAGGCTTTCGAAAAAGACCCGGCCGTACCGTTGTCTCGTAATCCTATTATCCAGTAAGACAAGTACGCCGCGATCGGTTGAACTTCTTATCAGCCTGCCGAATCCCTGTTTCAGCGCGATTGCTGCCTGGGGAATCTGGTATTCGTAGAAGGCGTTTCCGCCCTGCCTCTCAATCGCATCCGCCCGAGCTGCTATCACCGGGTCTGAGGGAACCGCGAACGGCAACCTGTCGATGATCACGCAACTAAGCTGCTCTCCCTGTACGTCAATGCCTTGCCAAAAACTCGAGGTGGCAAACAGAACGGCTCCCGGGGTAGCTCGAAAGCTGTCGAGCAGCGCCGTTCGCGGCGCCTCGCCCTGAAGCAGCAAGGGATGTTCCAGGCGGTCGCGCACCGCCTCGTACACCTGCCGCATCTGTTGATAGCTCGTGAATAACACAAACGCTCTGCCACGCGAGGCAGCGAGAACCGCTTCGATTTCGTTTGCGGCCGCCTTGACGAATCCCGGCTGCCGCGGATCCGGCAGATGCGTAGGCACATAGAAGAGGGATTGAGACTGGTAGTCATAAGGGCTCGGCACCAGCAGTGTGCGAGCGTTCTGGAGGCCCAGTCGCGTTTGCGCGTAATCAAATTTTCCGGCAACCGTCAGGGTCGCGGACGTAAGGATCACGGTGTCTGTGCGCTCGATCAGCCGCGTCGCCAGTGCTTGTGACACATCGATGGGCGTCGCTTGCAGGAACACGCCGCGGCCGCGGCCCTCAATCCAATACACAAATGCCGGATCGGCCGACTCCATCCAGAAATGGATCGCAGTGTGAATCAATAACGCACGGCGGACCAGCGGAAGCACGTCTTCAACAGCGCCGGTCACAAGCTCAAGCCGGCCCCTTAGCGTTTCGAGCGCGAAGAGCAGTTCACGATAGGCATCCGCATGCTCTTCGAGAAAGCGCGCATGATCCCGGAAGCCATGCCTGCCTTCGTACGGGAAAAGCGCGAAGAATTGTGCTGCACGTTCTCCAAGCTGTACCAAAGCACGGTCGAGCTCAGGCGTCGCAAAGAGTTTCCGGTGGGATTTGGCAGACGTGTCCTTGATCAGTTCCTGAAGCTGCAGATTGCTCACGCTGATCCCGAAATACTGCCCAGCGACGTCCTCAATTTCGTGGGCTTCATCGAAGATTACTGCAGAATAATCAGGAATAATCGTGTTCTGTGGCGCCTGGTCGCGCAGCGCCAGATCGGCAAAGAAGAGATGGTGATTGACGATGATCAGGTCGCTATCGAGTGCGCGACGGTGCATCTCTGTAATGAAGCAGCGGTCGAACTGCTTGCATTTTTGACCGGCGCAGAGGTCGCTGCGCGCATCCAGCTTTAACCAGAGGCTGCTCGTGTCGGACAGCTCGCGGAGTTCGCTCCGGTCTCCGGACTCAGTTTCCCTTTCCCATTCGCGAATCAGCACGTAGTCGTGCCGTTCCTGGATGCCGGAGAGCATCGGCTCCCGTTCGGCATCGTAGAGCTTCTGACGGCACAGATAGTTTGAGCGTCCCTTCATGTAACAGACTGAGAGGGAACGTTCGAGCAAGCGTTCGAGAAACGGGATATCTTTGAAAAACAGTTGCTCCTGAAGAGCTTTCGTGTTTGTGGAGACGACAACACGCTTGCCCGAAAGGATCGCTGGAACAAGGTAGGCAAGTGTTTTGCCGGTTCCGGTTCCTGCCTCCACGATCAGATGGCGCTTTTCGCTTAGAGCCGACTCCACCTCCTTCGCCATTTGCAATTGGCCGGGGCGGAACTCGAAGCTTGGGTGCGACCGCGCAAGGATGCCGTCCGGCGCGAAAAAGCCTCTCACCGTCAGCCGTTTGGAGTTGCTCGTTCGATTCTGGCCGGGGTTGGAAGCAATCACGTGAACAGCCAGGTAGGAAATCCCCAGTGTAGTACGTGATCGAGCCCGTTATTCTCTAAATGGGAGCGGGATCGATGGCAGGCGATTATCTCTATCTCAGTGAACTCCTGGGCGTCAAAGTATACGACCTGAAGGGCCGCCGCATCGGTACCATGCGCGACGCCGCTATCGTTCCGCTGATAGATCCGAAGCGCGTTGACCGCTATCTGGTAGGTGCGGGACCGGGCTGGCTTAGCATCCGCTACGACCAGTTAAGCAGTGTGGGAGTCGACGGCGTTCACCTGAAGGATGAGCGCCTCATGCCGTACCACTCTGATGAGTACATGCTGCGCATGGTTCGCGATCTTTTGGATCAGCAGATTATTGATGCGCAGGGACGAAAGCTCGTGCGGGTCAACGACGTGACGTTCCGGGAAAGTGTCGAAAACGGCGTCCCCGTTCTCAGGGTTCTTGAAGTGGATATCGGGGTACGTTCGATTTTAAGGAGAGTCTTCAGAGGAATTCTGCCGCCGAGCACGATCCGTAAGCTCCAGGACCGGATTCCGCCCCGCTCTATCGCCTGGGAGTACTGCACCATCCTCGAGGCAGATCCTCAGCGCCGGGTGCGCCTGAACATTTCCAACCAATTGATCGAGAAGATGCACCCGGCGGATCTCGCCGATATCGTTGAGAACCTCGGACACGAAGACCGGAACGCGATCTTCAATACGATCGACAGCGAAACCGCTGCGGAACTCCTCAGCGAAGTAGATCCCGACATGCAGACGCAGATTATCGAGTCGCTGCAGACTGAGAAGGCGGCCGAAATTCTCGAAGAAATGGAGCCGTCCGAGGCCGCAGACGTTCTGCACGAGCTGGAGCATCACAAATCCGAGCAGATCCTCGAAGAAATGGAGCCGGAAGACAAAAAAGAACTGGAGGAACTGCTCGATTTCCGCGACGATAGCGCCGGCGGTCTCATGGATCCGGGTTATCTTCAGTTCCCCCTTGAAGCTACCGTTGCGGACGCGATGCTGGAACTAAAAAAGAACGAGGAGATCCTCGAGGACATTCACGACTTGTTCATTATCGATGCCGGGGAGAAGCTGTGTTATTCGGTGCCGCTGCCAAAGCTGATCTTCGCCTCAGGCGATACAAGGCTGAAGGAGTTGGCGTCAGACCCGCTTCTTTACGTCCATTCAGACGAGCGGCAGGACCGGATTGCCGAGATGTTCGACAAATACAACCTGCTGAGTCTCCCGGTTGTAGATGAGCACCTCCGATTAGTGGGTGTGATCACGGTCGACGACATCGTAA
Source organism: Acidobacteriaceae bacterium (assembly GCA_019245255.1). GTDB lineage: Bacteria > Acidobacteriota > Terriglobia > Bryobacterales > Bryobacteraceae > Bog-105. Next base: position 14,554 of record JAFARV010000980.1, read on the forward strand.
CCTTGCTGCGGCAGAGCTGATACCGAAGGCAACCCGCTGCTATCCTTATTATTTGCGCCTCCAAACCACCGGGCTATGGTTGAGCACCGCATCCCTGGCTGTCGCTCTACTTTCCCTTATTCCCATCCGGCCCATGTACGGGTCAACTGCGCAGCCGCTCTCTCTGATCGAGATACTTAAAGGCGAACTCGATCGCGAGTTCGGGATCATGAAGGCCAAAGCCGATCCGGCGCCTTACTTCATGGCCTATGAGGCGACCGAGACCGAAAGCGACACCGCTTCGGCATCTTTGGGTGCCCTGATCGATAGTCTGCATATCCACTCGCGCGGCGTGGACACAACCATTCGCGTCGGTTCTCCTCAATTCGACAACTACCATCCGTACAAAGGCGTCCGTTTCCGCTTCACCGCGTATAGTCCTATTAGCCTGGACAACAATGCGGACGAGATCCGGCGCGCGCTCTGGCGCGACTCAGACCGGGTGTATCGGGCCGCAGTAGGCCGGCTGCTGCAGCTCAAAACGGATGAACAACTCATCGCGGAAGACAAGGAAAAGAGCGATGACTTTTCATCCGAACAACCTGCCGGCTTCGCTAACGTACCCGAACGCTATCGGACCGACATGACAGAGTGGACGGGACGTCTCCGTGCGCTCTCGGCTGAGTTCAAAACTCATGACCGGATTCTGGCATCGCAAGTCGCGTTTCGCGCTCAGCGCGAAATACGAACCCTCGTGAACAGCGAAGGAACCCAGATTGAGCAAGGAAGTAATTTGTTCCGCTTCGAAGTTGGTGCGGACGGCCTGACGCCAGACGGAATGGACGTCAGTACGTTTGCGACGGTAGAGGCCTCAGATCCCGCACACATGCCCGGCGAGACCCAACTCAGAGCGCAAGTGAAAGATGTTGCGGACAAGGTTGACGCCTTAATGAAGGCGCCTCCGGCTGAGCCGATCGTCTGTCCGGCCATTCTGTCAGGGCGAGCGGCCGCAGTGTTCTTCCATGAGATCTTCGGTCACCGTGTCGAGGGGCACCGGCAAAAGGACGTTGAAGAGGGTCAGACGTTCACCAAAATGCTGGGCCAGCAGGTCCTGCCCGCTTTCATTAGCGTTCGTTTTGACCCGACACGCCGTCAGTTCGACGGCAAAGATCTCATCGGCTACTACGAATACGACGATGAGGGCGTGAAAGCCCGGCCCGTCGATGTAGTCGAGAAAGGTGTATTGAAGACGTTTCTGCTGTCCCGCTCTCCAGTGGGCGAGTTCGCGCACTCGAATGGGCACGGCCGCAAGCAGCCGGGCTTTGAGCCGGAATCCCGTCAATCGAACCTAATTGTGGAATCCACGAAGCAGGTGTCAGACACCGAGCTGAGGGCTATGCTTGTCGCCGAAGTCAAGAAACAGGTGAAACCGTACGGCTTGTACTTCGAGGAAGTTGCCAGCGGATACACGACCACAGGCAGACGCGGCTTGCAGGCCTTCACCGTGGTCCCGCTAGTCGTCTATCGCGTGTATCCTGACGGGCGGCCCGATGAATTGATCCGCGGAGTGGATATTGTCGGAACACCGCTGTCGAGTTTTCAGCGGATACTAGCGACATCCAACAAATCCGATGTGTTTAACGGATACTGCGGCGCCGAGTCGGGCAGCATTCCGGTCTCCGCGGTGTCGCCGGCAATTCTTGTTTCTGAGATTGAGACCCAAAAGAAGCGCAATGCACAGCGCAAGGCACCGATTCTTCCCCGGCCCGGAGGCAGCACGTATCATGCGACGTTTGAATAGCGTCGTGAAGATGACGCCGGCCTTGCTGGCTGCGCTGTTCGCGTCCGTGTCCATTGCCCGGATCGCCTCGCCGGCATCGACGCAGGAGACAGAAATCGAAAAAGACGTTCAACTGAGAGCGATGACAGACGAGCTGGCCCGCAGCAAGACGCTTCAGCTAAGCGATTTGGACAAGCCGTATTTCATCGCCGTCATGGTGAGCGACGGTGATGAGATCTCAGTGTCGGGCAGCTTGGGAGGCCTTGTCAGCTCGAGCCACGTTCATCTTCGATATCCGCGCGTCGATGTGCGTGTCGGCAGTTACAGCCTCGACAACACGAACTCGGTCTTCTCGGTTGCACAGCGGCTGCATGCTTTCCCGATTGATGACGATTATCCGGCGTTGCGCGCTTCCCTCTGGCTTTCCTCCGACGCGCTATATAAAGCTGCGGCGGATCAGATAGCCAGGAAGCGGAACGCGCTGCGTGAACTCGAAAACAGCGATAAGACGCCGGACTTTGCACCGGCGCCCCCGGTTCAGGTGATATTACCACCCGCTCGTCCCAGCGCCAATCAGCGCGAATGGGAGGCGTCAGTGCGACGCCTTTCAGCGCAGTTTTCCAAATACCCGGCTGTGTTGAGCTCGAGCGTTCGATTGATGTCAGTTTCGTCGACCTACCGGCTGGTGAACACGGAAGGCACCGTCGTCCGCGTGCCTCAGGAGCTAGCCGAAGCAGAGATTCGATCGCGCAGTCTGGCACCGGACGGAACCGCGGTTTGGAATCATGTTTTCGTTGCGGCACACACGCCGGCAGAACTCCCGGGCGAATCGAGCTTCGCGGGTCTTATCGACAAGGTGGCAGCGGAAACTCAGCAGCTCCAGAACGCCCCTGCAATGGAAGCGTACACGGGCCCCGTCCTTTTCGAGCAACAGGCCGCAGCGCAGATGATGGCGGAAGTTATTGCGGATGCCGCTATACTTCGCCGCAAGCCGGTTGCTCCCGCAGGCTCCAAACAGACGACGTTCCTGGATAGTGTGTGGGAATCGCGCTCGGGAACTCGGGTCGCGCCTGATTGGCTTACGCTGATCGACGATCCAACCCGGAAGAGTTTCCACAACGAGCAGCTCGCCGGCTTCTATAACGTCGACGACGAAGGGGTTCCGCCTAAGCCCGTGACTTTGGTTGAAAAGGGTACCCTCAAGTCATTTCTTCTGACCCGGCAACCCGTAAAGACCTACAACGCCTCGAATGGTCACGGCCGGCTGCCAGGTCAGTACGGCAACGAATGGCCTGTCATCGGCAATCTCTTTGTTGAAGTCGCGCAGCCCATACCGGAAGCCGAGATGAAAACGAAGCTCATCGATCAGGTCAAGGCAGCGGGCCTGAAATATGGGCTGCTCATCCGCCGAATCGACTTTCCATCGACTGCAAGTGCCGATGAGTTGCAGGGCATCGCACAGGAACTGCAGAAACGCGGGTACGCGCGCACCATCACCCCACCGCTATTGGCTTATCGGGTCTACCCCGACGGACGGGAGGAACTGGTTCGCGGCGCCAGGTTCATGGAGTTCAGCGCCAAGAACCTGCGGGACCTTCTCGCCGCTTCCGACCGGGCATATGTTCTGAATTATCTGAATCGGGGGACCTCGTTTAACCTTGCGGACGTCGGCTCCAACGTCTCCATATCGTCCGTCATCTGTCCTTCGCTTTAATTGAC
>JAFARV010000200.1 GCA_019245255.1 Acidobacteriaceae bacterium
CACCCGTGTGTGAAATCCACACGGAGCCGTCCTCGGCACAGATCACATCGGATACATCGAGCGATCGAACCGTCGGATGCGGCAGCGGCTTGCCCGACGGATCTATGTGGATCATATCGCTGCTTGCGATCCAGATACTGTGGTCCGGAGCTTCCTCGAGCCTTGGCAGGGCCCAAAACTTTATCGTCGGTGTGAATGCCGCCTGATCTTTCGATCGCCGGTAAACCACCGCGTCGGCGACCAGCCACTGAGTATCTGAAGAGTCGATGAGTAGCGCGCCAAGCTGATTTGACTTCGGTTTCGCGGCAGTACGCCAGATTCCATCTGGTCCCATGCGAACCAGATCTTTCTCGGAATTAATGCCCCACATCGCCCCGTCAGCAGCCTGTTGGATGTTTAGAATCGCTGCCGCGCTGCCATTCGCAACTCTGCCAAATACTGTGGCCGCGCCGTCACGAATCCGCGTCGGCGGCAGCGGGGGTCCGAACGCCCAAAGGAAGCCGTCTTTTGTGGCCAGCAGATGCTGCACGTTACCCCGGGGAAACTCACCGGTGATCGGGCGAAACAGGGTAAAGTGGATTCCATCAAAGCTATACAAACCATCGCGCGTTCCCAACCACAAAGTTCCATCAGAAGTTTGCGCCATGGTGTTGATGTTCTGCGGCGCGCCATCGCGAGCTGTCCAGGCGGTGTGGATCATCTGAAAGATTTTCTGATCCTGCGCTGAGATTGGGTGGGCGCCGAGGCCGAGCAGAACCACGACCGTCAGCCAACTCGCGGCCTCCGTGGACGAGCCTCTTGTGGTTCTCACTCTGTTCAGTTTAGTGCTGGTACCGGCTCGGTGGTGCTTCGTTGTTTGCAATGAATCATTCCAGTTCCGGAAGAAAGAATTGCAGGTTCATCCACTACCGCAGCCCGCCGTTTCGGATTATTGTCGAAGGGGGTGGTAGAACAATGCCGGAGCATATGTCGAAGATCGGAATCATTGTCGGCAGCACGCGGCCAGGCCGGAAGGCTCCTGCCGTCGCCGATTGGACGTACAACATCTTGAAGGCCCGCAACGACGCTACGTTCGAGATCGTCGACATCGCCGACTATGACCTGCCCCTCCTTGATGAACCCGTTCCACCAAGCTTTCAGCAGTACACGAAGACGCATACAAAAAAGTGGAGTGCGAAGATTGCTTCACTCGACGGATTCATATTCGTAACGCCGGAGTACAACCATGGCACTTCCGCCGCCCTTAAGAACGCGATCGATTTTCTTTTCCATGAATGGAACAATAAGGCAGCTGGTTTTGTTGGCTATGGCAGCGCCGGTGGCGTTCGCGCGGTCGAAAACCTACGGCTCGTTTTAGCGGAACTCAAGGTCGCTACTGTCCGCGCGCAGGTACTGCTGTCGTTGTTCAATGACTTTGAGAACTTTACAACGTTCCGGCCCCACGAGCAGCACGACAAAACAATACACGCCCTGGCCGACGAAGTGGTCGCTTGGGGCGGCGCCTTGAAAAAATTGCGAGAGAGGCCCGCACCGGAACACGCCAACGGGTAAGCGCAGCGGCGTGCGAACTTCACCCCTGGCTGTTCTGGCAGGAGGCCCGCAAGGTTGTCATGCCATCGGCTTTTCGAAGAAGGTTCGTCATCGGCAGCGATGAATGAGTTTAACCGTCGAATGCCGACCAAGCGAAGACGTGTTTGACTTGAGCCGCAGGCCCAGATGCCTGTGTACATGTTTGGACAAATGGCCGGCAGTTCCTGCGCTCGTGCCTTCAGTAACTTAAAGGGAAATGCTCTAGGAGGCGGCAAATCCGAACTTTTATTCGTTACCTCGATTACCTCAATAACCGTCATCCTGAAAAACGCGTCGTGAAAACAATGGACTTATCTGACCAGAAAACAGCGCCATAAACGCCTAAGTCATTTATTTACAATCGACGCTCATATTCCCAAGCTGGAGGTCGCGGGTTCGAGTCCCGTCTCCGCTACGATCATCCTAGGCGGTCTGAGTATCTACCTGGCCCTCCGCAGGCGGTTCTCCGAAATGACCTCCGCCAATGCCGCGTGCCACACCCGCGAGGCGGCTTTCCGGTCAGCAGGCAGGCTGTGCGAATAGAGCCCAAGCGTGATGTCCTGATTCGCGTGGCCGAGGCGTTCGCTGACGACCGCGAGCGGTGTTCCGTTTCCCAGCAAGATCGACGCGTGCGAGTGACGCAGCGAATGCAGAGAGAACTCCGAATACCCTGCCTTTCTCAGCAGGGCCTTGGTCCGCGTGCCGACGTGATCCGGGGAGTAGAAGTCGCCATTGGGTTGGCAGAAGATCAGTTTGTTGGGTAGATAGGCAGATCCGCAAGCCAGCTTGTCCTGGTTCTGTTTCTCTCGATGCGTCGTCAGAACGTCAAGCGCGAATTCGTCCAGGCCGATACTGCGGGACGTCCCTGATTTGGTGGGCTTGACCCGCAGACCGGCTCGCGTCTGCTCAAGACTCTTCGAAACGGTCATCATGCCCTTTCCGAAATCGAGGTCTGCCCAGGTCAGCGCCAGCAGTTCACCGCGGCGGCAGCCGGAACATGCCGCCGTGACGACGAATGAATAGAGCCGAGTACCTTCTGCCGCGTGGAAGATGGCGGCCACGGCGCCGGCATCCATGACGGCGGCGCTCGGCTTCGGGCGCTTAGGGAGTTTCACCCTTCTGTCGGCCATCGGATTCGCTGGGATGTGCTCGAGGCGCGCAGCATCGCTTAGGCAGGTGAACAACAGGGATGCGGTGGAGTGGACGGTCTTGGGGGCTAGTGGCCGCCCTTGCGGATGGGTATCGGTAGGCACGCCGCCGCGGAGTTGCAGCCAGTTGACTGCTTCCTGGATCCCGCCTGGTCTCAAGTCGCGAATCGAAATATGCCCGAGCAGCCGAACCAGAGACTCCGCGAGCTGGCGGTATCGCTCCAGGGTCTTCGGCTGCAGCGTAGCGCGGCGTGGTTGTCCAGCCAGTAGTCGAGATATTCGGCCAATGTGCGAGTATCGTCTATGTGCGCGCTCCCTTTACCCTGCTGGTGCCTCGCTGCACCCAGTGCCTTCGACGCTTCGAACTTTGTGACGAAGCTGGATTTGCTAAACCGCAGGCCTTCGGCCTTGCAGTGATACTCCCACGAGATCCGTCCATCATTCTTCAGGTATTTGGTATTCGTTCCGTTCAATTGTCCTGGTCCTTTTTGCTGTGGAGTTCCGCCGATTGTGTCTATTCGATCAAGCAAGACGGACTGCCCGCAGTCGGTGCCTCGGCGAGCGGCGGTGCTGTCGGTCGGGCGGCCCGCATTCGCCGGGAACGGGGCCGCAGACCTTTCTCCGCCTGTGGCGCGCGGATCATTTTCACAGATTCACACCGTCCGAAGACCCTACTACAGGTCCTTTACCTGGACTACAGGAATATATAAGAAGGCCGCACGTAAAATCCCGTCGAAACGCACGTGAAATCCCGATAAACGGCAATTCAACAGCACGTAAGGTCCCGTGGAAATCTCGGTTTTGCACAGGGGTTTTGAACAGCGCACGTAAAGTCCCGTGCCGTGGAAGCATGTCGGTCGACCGC
>JAFARV010000355.1 GCA_019245255.1 Acidobacteriaceae bacterium
CCACTTCTTCTTCAGCGTTTCCTTGGCGGCGCTCTACGAGCGCGAGATAATACAACGCGCGAGCGTTCCACGGACTCAGTTTCAACGCTGTCTCGAGCCCTGCACGTGCATCAGCGTACTTTTCCCATTCGATATTGGTGAGGGCGATATTGATGTAGCCGTCCGCGTAATCCGGCCGAAGCTTTACAACCTGACTAAACGCCGCTATCGCATCTGCATATCGAAGCTGATCGAGATACGCGATCCCCAGATTGTTCCAGCGCATCCAATCCGGATTGTCATCCGGACCCGGCGCCTCGGTCGCATTCGCGCCGATGTTTAAGGTACGGCTCCGAGAGGCTATCTCAATTACCGGATAGTCCGGGTGATCTTTCCCAAGAACATTGTTGAGGTAACTTTGCCGGAGGTGACGGTAATTCACTCGCGCCGTGACCGTGATCGGACCTTTGACATCAGCGGGAATCCGGAATTGATAGCGCACCAGCGCGGAGCGGCCGGATTGGATCGTGTTGTCGTACGCGACAGAATGAATTGTCCAGACTTTGTGGTTGTCCACGAATTCGCCGTCGACGTTCACCGGCCGATTCGTAAACGAATGCGCACGCCGATCAAGCATGCCGTCGGGCTCCAGAAATCCGCTGTGATAGATCTCTTTGCCTGTGTTATCGCTCACCACGAATTCGACCCAACTTTCATACAGGTCGCGCACCTCAGGAATGAGCGAATGGCCGATGTTCTTGTTTTGGACCACTACCATTGCCTGTACGGTTTCGTTTCTTGCAAGCCGGAAGGGAACCGAACCAAGGGGGCCGATGATTTCATTGCCACCCGGCTTTTTGATCGCGAACAGGTCGACGTTCAGGAACATTCCTGATTTGAGAAATGCTGTTGTCTTTGTTAGCTGCTCATCAAAGCCGTAGTAGAACGGCACAGCGGTATTGCCCGCCAACCACCGATGAGATGCGAATGTGTTCTTTTTCGCCCCGTACTCTTCTGCTTTCGCAGGTTCGCGCAACATATGGCAGCCTTGACATGAGAAAAAGGCTGCCTTGTAAAAAGTCAGCGGATTGCGTTGGGAAAATTTCGAATTCACCCATTCGTCGTAAACAGTAAACGCGCGAATGAATTTATAATCGTTCAGCGGATTCGGCAGATTTGCTTTGTGGCAGGAGGCGCAGAACTCCGGGAAGTGATAAAAAGTCTGCATCACGGCCTTGGAATGGCGCTCCGGGTGTTGCATTATTTGCTCGTAGGGCACCTCGCCTGGGATGCGTTTGCCGTTTTCGTCCACCATCACGGCTGGTACTCCCATGACGTAACTGCCATTGCCGCGCGCGGGCTGGAGCGCTTGAATTGAGTGGCACGTCATGCAAGTCAGCCCGTCTTCATCGAAGCGGCGATCAACCTGAGAGTTCGTTGTTAAAGCGCCGCTGATAACGCCGACCGGGTTGTGGCAACTGTCACAGTGGCGAGTGAACTCGATTCCTTTCGTCCGGGCGAGAATATTGACACTCGTTCGATAAAAAGGCGTGCGAAACGAATTCGAATGTAAGGCCTGACGCCATTCACCATAGGCCTGCGGATGGCAGTGAGCGCAATAGGTGGCGTTTGGAAATGCACCAGGCTGGATAAAACCGCCGGTCTCGGTCATCGCGTTTCCCGGAGCGGAAAAATTTCCCTCACCGAAGCGGAAGAGGTATGTCTCCCGAATCTTCGCGTCGTATGGATTTGAAGCAGTTTTGACACTCGATTGAGCGTGCAGGCTTGTCAGCAAGAAGAAGAGACCTGCGTTTGCTACGAGCACTTTGCGCAGGCGGCGCGTGCAAGCTGATCGCTCGCAGCCGCTGTAGTTCCCAGACGACAAGCACACTCCTTCGTGGACGCTGATTATTGCAGTTTACTCCTTCGGACCGGAGCACCCGGTCCGAAGGTATCGAGCCTAGCTGGAGCGGCTAGCTGCAGCCCGAGGTGCCGCCGCAGTTCTCGCATTTGTAGCAGGAGCCGTTGCGTGTCATGATACTGCCGCACTCGGAACAAAGTGGGTCATCGCTGACCACGTTGGCTTCGAAGGGCAATGCGACTTGCGGGTCGGGCTCGGTTGGGCGAAGCTTCAGCGTCTCGCCTGCTTCCGTGGCTTCGGTGATGCCGAGAAAGCGCGCGCCCAGCCAGCGGAAGATGTAATCGATGATCGACTTCGCGTACGGCACTTGCGGATTGCCGGTCCAACCACTGGGCTCGAAGCGGACATGGCTGAACTTATCGACGAAGAATTTCAGCGGAACGCCGTATTGCAGGCCGTAGCTAATGGACGTGGCGAGCGTATCCATAAGGCCAGAAATGGTCGAACCTTCCTTTGCCATCGAGATGAAGACTTCACCCGGCGTGCCGTCTTCATA
>JAFARV010000430.1 GCA_019245255.1 Acidobacteriaceae bacterium
CTGCATTTCATCGCTGAGTTATTTCGCCGCCCGCAGTTCCGGCCTGCCGATGTCTCGATCCGGGAGTTCGTAACCGATCACTTCGGACCTGACATCCTAAACTCCGTCGTTGAGCCGCTGCTGTCAGGTGTTTATGGAGGCGACGCGGCAAGCCTAAGCGCCGTAAGTGTGCTCCCGCGTTTTGTCGAATACGAGCGGGTTTACGGAAGTCTCATCAAAGGCGTGCGTCAGGAGCAATCGAGGCAATCGGAGCGGCCGTCCAGCCTGTTTCTTTCGTTTGAGGGCGGGATGCAGACGTTGGTAGACGCGCTCGGGGAAAGCCTTCAACAAACAACCGACATTCGCTTCGCGCAAGTGGAAACCGTTCACCAGAGTCGTGAAGGATGGCGCTTAGCTGTCGCTGATGGATGCATCGAAGCTGCGAACGTGATCCTCGCGTGTCCAGCGCACGTAAGTGCGCGACTACTTTCAACCGCTGCACCCGTGCTAGCGAACCATCTCGCCTGCATTTCCTACAGTTCCGCGATTCTGATCACTCTGGTTTACGAGCGCGGCTCTGTTCACCACCCGCTCGACGGCTTCGGATTTCTGGTTCCACAAACGGAGCGGAAATCTGTCGCAGCGACAACGTGGATCAGCACAAAATTCCCGTCTCGCACTCCGGGTCATCGGTGTGCGCTCCGTTGCTTTATTGTGGGGCGGCATGCGACTGATCTGATGGACTGCTCTGATGCCAAGCTGATTGAGACCGCGCGTAACGAGCTTGAAGAAAAAATGGGCTTAGCGGCAATCCCACTGTTCACGACCGTCTATCGCTGGCCGGACTCCATGCCTCAGTACACGGTTGGCCACCAGGAGCGTACTTCCCAAATCCTCGCCGAACTGAAGCGCTTGAACGGCCTTCATCTCTGTGGCAACGCGTACGATGGTGTTGGAATTCCGGACTGTATTCGCCTGGCGCGCCAAACCGCGAACGGGATTGCCGCAATGTAAGATCCAGGACAAAGTGTAGTTAAGGTGAAAAAAACTTCACCTTAGTGCTTTCTTTAGCCCAAATCAGTTTGTTCTAACTTTCAAATTGCCCTCGTCTTATGGGTGCGAGCATAGGACCGCACCTGTCACAAGAACGACAAAAGGGAGGAGGAATTTATGAAATTACTTGCTGGTGTGCTGTTGGCGGCAGTGGCTGCCGCTCCGATATTTGCAGATAGCACAAGACAAGTTGACAAGAGACTGACGGCGGCCACGGATGTTTTGACCGACATGACCCAACAGGGTGACAAAGGCATTCCGGAGGATCTGATCCGGCGAGCATCGTGCGTGGTGGTGATCCCCAGTCTGAAGAAAGGCGGGTTTATCGTCGGGGCTGAATACGGCTCCGGTTTCTTTACGTGCCGGCGGACGACTGGCGTCGGCTGGAGCGCCCCGGGATCTATCAGAATCACGGGAGGTAAGTTTGGACTGTTGATCGGCGCCGCTGAGACCGAAGTGGTGATGTTAGTAATGAATCCGTCCGGTATGGACCATCTGCTGAGCGATAAGTTCCAGATGGGCGGGGAAGCGTCCGCGGCAGCCGGACCGGTTGGCCGCGATGCCTCAGCGATGACCGATGCTGCACTGCATGCGGAGATTCTGACTTACTCCAAGCAGCGTGGAATTTATGGCGGTCTTGACCTTGCCGGCGCCGCTGTTACTCAAGATGAAAGCGCCAACAAGGATCTCTATGGCCGCGAGGTCACGAACAAGCAAATTGTCGCCGGGGAAGTTCACACGCCGGCCGAAGCGCATGGCTTTGTTCACGCCCTCGATAGAATTTCGTCCCGTAAGTAGCTCCTGAACTAATTGGAGACGTTCCTAGCCACCCGGTCAAAACGGCCGGGTGGCTTTTTCTTTGTGCCCGCCTGAATCGTTCTTCCGCATGCCGTGACACTGGCACGAAGGCGTACTCAGTTCTTCACGAGCACCACCGGAGTGCGCTCCGCCCCTGTCACCTTGCCGAAGAACTGGCGCGCTTCAGGATAAGCACTCGCGGGAAAGGTGCCTGCAATTACATCCAACTCTTCTGTAAACAAAAGCGTGTTGCCGTCGACCTTGTAAGTGGCAGAGTAGTTACCGAAGCTCGAATCGAATTTGGCCGGGTCCGGCATTTCATCGATCTTGAAACCGTCGGGAAGCTGAATCCGAACCTGCTTGTGATAGCACTTCGAGTCGAGCACCAGCGGGTGAGCGCGTCTTTCCGATTGAACCGGAAATCCTTGATAGGGCTCCACAATTGAAGGCTTAAAAACGAGAATCCGACCCTGCATGATTTGGGCGTATCGAGCTGCCTTGAAACTCACTTTGACGGTCATCTCACCTATGTCGAACGCATCCGCTGTTTCGATTGGATCAGCCTCAATCTGCTTTACGTTGCTGGCGAGCCAGGCTTCAATGGTTTTCGAAAAGTCGGCCTGCTGATAATGTTGCAATCCTCGCAACTCAGTTGCCTCCTCAGCCCTGCTCACCATCGAGAGCTTTGCCTGCAATGCGCCGTCAGGCGCCAGGGTTCCTTCGACAGCCACATCCGTCCGGTTCGTTTCCGGTGGGGCGACGGGAAGCTGGATCAGACCGCTCTTTTCACCTGCGAGAAGCAGCGCATAGCTCGATTGCTCGTCGGCCGGCAAAAGCCCGATCGGAGTGAAGGGATCTGTGGCGTCGAAAATGAGCAGCCGGCCGAGTGCCGGATGGACCATTACCGCGGGAAGTCGCACATCATCGGGAACCTGGACGGCAACGATCATGTGGTTGAACTGACCCGGAGAAGGCCACTCGGGACGAACGTGATTCCGGTCTCCCGAGTATAGGACCACCAGATAGGACGGTATGCCTGCTTGCCGGAGCATGGTGTGCAGAAGATTCGCCTTGTCCTTGCAGTCTCCATACTGCTTCTCAAAGACCTGGGCCGCGGCATGGGGCTTGTAGCCACCACCCCGCGCAAGGTTCAAATCGATCGCGACGTATGGGAACTTTTGGACCACGCTAGCGAGCGCCCGGATGCGATCGAGCACGTTCGGACGGGAGGCTATAAGACCATGTACGGCCGCGGCCAGCTTGTCGTCCGGGTCATCCTGTCCCTGCGCCAGTTTGCATTGCCAAAGACCCAGTTCCTTCCAATCGCGAACCGGATTTGCGCCGGATTGCGGGAAATAGGTCACGCCTAACCACGGTGCAAGCGAGTCGGCGTGTGGACTATTTTTCTCCTCTTTTATGTGCTTCAAATCCGCGAGTTGCCAGGTATATGTCGTGCCCTCCACCTGCGGCTGCACGGGTTCGTGGTTGAAGGTCACCGCCTGTGCTTGCCAACCCGGCGGCAGTGTCAAAACCAAACGAGACATCATGGCTGGCTCTCTGTGCTGGAAATACCAATCGATCTGCGGCAAAAGGGGCTGATCTTCAAATTCGGCCGACCAGGCGAACGTTGATCCCGCGGGAGGATTCTGAGGCTTGATAATCCGGGCTCGCTCGTCGGCGTATAGCTCAAATTCTTGTTTGAGCGCCACGTCGACCACGTCGTTCTTGCCGTACGCCTTCACCGAACCGTCAGGGCCCAGTAACCACGCCTGCAGACTCCTGATCTTTGTCACCTTGCGGTAATACGGCAGGAACGCGACGGCTCGAGCTTCTCCCTCGCGCGAGATAATTCGTACGGCGGAACGCACCTGGTTGACGGTCGAGCCATCAGGCTGTACCGTCACGTGCATGTCGTCAACGAGAGTAGCCACGTGTACCTGAGCCGGGTAGTCAGGGAGGGTCCGGCTGGCTGCTTCTCTGGCCCAATCCGGGGCGGTATCGGCAGCGCCAGCGCGAAGAGCGGTAAGCAGAAAGCAAAGCGCCAAATGTCTACACATGCTTGTTTCCTATTTGGCTTCAGCTACTGCCGGCTGCTGCCTGAGCGAGAGCAAATGCGTGTCGTTGTCGTGAACGCTATCAAATATCTTTTTCATTACCGGATAGTTCACCATCGGAAAGTACAGGCTTCCATCCTTGCCGAATGTAAATTCACGATGAAAGAGTACGCGATTCCCCACAACCAGCGCTTTCGTGGAATAACTACCCACCGGCTCAAATACTACGGGAGCAGGCAAATCGGGATGGTCCAGCGCGAAGCCGTCGGGAAAGCTGACGCTTACATCTTCGATCACAGTCCACGGATAGTGAAACACCAGGTCGTATTTGCGGGTTGCACCCGTGTAGCGGGCTGCTTCGTTGGTCTGAAAAAGCGCCGGGGTGAAGAACAGGCGTTTGCCGGTCCGCGTAGCAAAACCCTCGACCTTAACGTGGTATTCGATTGAGACCGGATTCGCAAGGTCGGCGGGATCGCTTAGCTTGACTTTGGTGACGTCCGCGCCAGGGAACCGTTGTT